>RKSL01000126.1 GCA_008633435.1 Candidatus Desulfobulbus rimicarensis
GGAACTGCAGATTCCACCTTAAATTTACCAACTGGTGGTTTAAGATTGGGGGTAGGCGTATTATTTTACCTTTTGTCATTTGGACGAGGTGTGGTTGTAAAAGTCGGTTTTCTCCTGCAGGGGATGTGGTCCTTGATATGAGCTGCCCGGCGGGGAGAAAGAATGAGAAGAATACTATTTGTTGAGAGCGGTATATGTACAGGGTATTAATTGTCGAAGATGATCCGTCCATACAAAAGATGCTGCGGGCCTTTTTTTTAGCGCATGGAGCAGAGGTGCTGACCGCTGAGGATGGTCGACAGGGGCTCAAGATGATAAGCTCAGTTCACCCTGATGTCGTCATTCTAGATGTCGTGCTTCCCTATATTGACGGATTTTCCATCGTTGATAAGCTGCGTAAGTCCTCAAACGATGTCCCTGTTATTTTGCTGACAGAAAAAAATACAGTCGAAGAGAAAGTGAAGGGCTTAGGGCTTGGGGCTGATGATTATGTGACTAAACCTTTTTCTACCAAGGAATTACTGGCCAGGGTCAAGTGTCAGCTCAGGCGTCGTGGTAACACCGCTCTCAACCAGGTGGCCTCTCCTGTTATTGCCGGTGCTATAACTATTTTTCCCAATACCCGTGAAGTGCATTGCAATGGTAATGATGCCGCATTGATCCCGTTAACCAAGACAGAGTTTGACTTACTCTTTTATCTTGCCCAGAGGCAAACCCAGGTTTGTACCCATGGCGAGCTGCTTCAGGATGTCATGGGGTACAGCACTGATGTGAAAACAAAATCTCTGGTTATTCATATCGCAAATATCCGAAGAAAATTAAGTGATCACTGTGTCTCCGATGTGGAAATCAGAGCGATAACCGGGGTCGGATACCGGCTCATTGCCTCAGCCGGGGAGGTAAGTAAATAAACAAGAGGGAATTTTACTCTTTGCATTGCTGAAAATCTGGACTATTACATGCAAGTAAGCAAATGTCTGTACAAAGGAAGGAACATGTCCAGGGAGTAATACTTATGCGTACGTTATCGACAGCTCGATTTGTAGGCACCTCTTTTTGTATCATTGTGTTTTTCAGTGCCTTAGTGATGCCCCTCCATAGTCAAACACTGATTCCACTCTATATAAAAAAAGGTACAAATCTTATTCATCTTGCCGGAGAGTACTGCCATAGCAAGACCAATTGGAGGGAAATAGCCCGGATTAATAAACTGAAACCTCCTTATCTTATCCGGGAAAAAAGTACATTGCAGATCCCTCTTGCTCTGTTGAGGGTCAAAAATCTCACCGCACGTGTTGCCTTGACCAAGGACACGGTCTCTTTGCTGCAGGGCGAAAAGACTTTAGGGACAGTACAAAATAATGACCAGCTTCATCCAGGGCAGACCCTGGAAACAGATGCAGACGGCTATGCCTATATTGTTTTTCCTGACAATAAATTCACCCGGGTTGCCCCGAAGAGTAAACTCACCCTTAACTATCTGTTACGGCTTGCAGATGGTGACCTCAAAACAGAACTTCTCCTGACCAAAGGGAAAATTCGTCATTTAATCAAACAAAAATTGCGGAGAAACGAGACATTTCGTACTCGTACCCCGGTTGCTGTTACTGGCGTTCGTGGCACAGATTTTCGGATCAAGGTTAGCGAGGATGGCAGTAATACCGTTGAAACCCTTTCTGGAACAGTACAATTGAGCGCATCTGGAAACGCAGTCGCCTTGCACCAGGGCGAGGGCTCCAGGGTGGTTGAGGGGATGGCACCGCTTACGCCGCGTTTGCTTCCTGCCTCACCGCAATCAATTTCACTGTTACCAGTCTATAAATCTCTTCCAGTGGTTTTTTCCCTGCCGGCACAAGAGAAGATCGTTTCGTATCGGGTAGTGATAACTGCAGATGAAGAGGGCAATGAGCCGCTTCTGGAGAAATTGGTTCCTGCAGGAAAAGATGCTGAGATTGCGAACCTGACAGATGGCAAATATTATTGTTCTGTAACGGCAATTGATACCGAAAAATATGAGAGTTTACCGGCAGGGCCATATCCCCTGGTTGTTCGAACTGTTCCCGGTGCGCCATTTTTCTCTTCCCCAAAGGATAAAGCGATCAGCTGGGAAGATTCCATGACCATAACCTGGCTTGAATCAGATGGGGCTGTAGCGTACCAGTACGAACTGGCAGCAGACAAAGAGTTTACCCGTATCCTCAGCTCCGGGCAGACTAAAGAGTCGAGTTACACCGCAACTGCACTTAAACCGGCCACATATTTTTTCAAGGTACGCGCTGTGGCAGCAGATGGCTTTACCTCACTTGATTCCTTTCCATTGAGCTGGCAGGTGCTTGAGCAGAAAGCTGTTGAAATGAGTGCACCTGCCGAAGATGGAAGCCTGACAATTCAATGGGCTTCTGCCGGTAAATCAGCAACCTATGATTTTCAAATAGCGACAGATACTTCGTTTCAAGAGGTTGTTTTTTCCCGTCAGGGCTTGACCGAACCTGCCTGCACCATCAAGCAATACCTCGAGCCGGGAGATTATGCGATGAGGATTCGTTTTGCTCTGGAGGACGGCCAATATACCCCCTGGATGCCTTCCCAGAAAATGACTATTGAGGCCGGCCCTGTGGGCTTAGAGCATATTGTCCTGGTGGTATCATTTTTCATTTTAATTCTCTTGTAAAAACAGGATGTTAAAAATGGACATGAAGTATGGTGACGGATGTTGACTACTTTTCTCACCTGCCCAGCCAACAGCTGAGCAGGTGATATCTTGAAAGACCATTAAGCGTCCTTAACGCATTCTGATGCCACGGTTAATTATTGTTGCAGTAGTTTCTCTACTGTTTGTCATGCTCCTCTATTTGAGTACGCTGTTTTCAGGATTATCTGAAACATCGCTTGATGCACTTTTTCTACTCAGGGGGAGCCGGACGCCCAGTCCTGCCCTGGCCATTATCGGCATAGATGATAAATCTCTGCAACAGTTGGGTTCCTGGCCTTTTTCCCGGGCAGTACATGCAGATCTTCTTCGTCAACTCTCCGAGTCACAGGTGGTAGGGCTTGATATCCTTTTTAGTGAATCAGCTGGAGATGATAAGGTCTTTAACGCAGCCCTTGACAAAGGAGCGAAGGTTATCCTTGCCGTAGCCCATGGATATAGCAATCATCTTCGTAAACCTGCTCCCGGCCTGATAAATTATGCAGGTGTCGGCCATATTGAAACATTGCTTGGTTCAAAAGGGGTGGTCAGGAAGGTGCAACTTGTTCAGGATGACGGGTTGGCCGCGTTGTCTGTAGTCATGCTCAAATCCACAGGCCGCTCTGCTGCTGTCGCTGATATTGCTGTCCCCCAGATAATTAATTACTACGGCCCGGAATTTTCGTTTTCGTATTATTCCTATGTTGATGTGCTGAGGGGAAAATATCCGCCCGAATTTTTTAAAGACAAGTTCGTTCTGGTGGGAGCAGAAGCGCTGGGGCTTGGTGACGTGCATGTTACCCCCTTTGTTCAGCGTCATCCCATGCCTGGTGTCGAAATTCAGGCAACAATAATAAATAATCTTCTTGATAATTCATTTATCCGTTCACCATGGCTGCTTTCTCCGGCTGTCACCCTGTTGTTTTTCTGCATGGCTCTTTTTTACTGGCCTGTTGCTTCGGAAAAAAAGAATTTATTTATTAATTTAACGTCCTGCGTTGTCTTGTTGCTCGTGTCCTATGGGTTATTTCAACAACACATTTTTTTGGAGCCGCTGCGACCGATAATTTTTCTGTTTGCTGTCTATCTGCTGCATCTTGTCTTGCAGGGAATTGGCATAACCAGAGAGCTTATGAGTGAAATTGCTGCTCTTGACAGACGACTTGCCCATGGGTTGCGGGCTCTTTACACAAATGTGCCAAGCCAGCTCCAGCTAAAACCAAAAAATTCCAAGGAAACCCACCTGCTTACCGGCGGCTTGCGTCGACATCTTCTCCATATGCATCATGGTATCCAGGGGTTGGAGCTCCAGAACAGGTTTATTCATCACCTGTTGCAGGAAGAGGTTGCTCCATTGATTCTCTGGGAACTCGACGATGGCAAAGTTGTCCTGGCCAATGCAAAGTTCAAGGAGTTCTGGCAGGCTCAGGAACAGGAAACCGGGTTACCTGATTTGCCCGAATTTTTGAAGTTTCTCAGTGAACATCAGCTCAGTGGGGCAACAGCTGGAGCAATTCCGGCCCAGCCGGTCACTGAGCTTGAAGAACGGTGGTCAATTGATATTAATTTATATTTTAATCACCGACTCCATTATTTTCAGGTGAAAATGCATCATGTGGATGAGCCTTTTTCTTCTTTTTCCGGTGTATTGGTGAACATTGCCGATATAACTGAAGTACGGGAGCTGGAACGGATGAAGAGCGATTTGATCGGCACGGTTTCCCATGAATTGCGATTGCCGTTGACCACTATCCTGGGCTACAGTGAGATGCTCTCAGAAATGCTTGACAGTGAACAGGGGGAGTTTGCCCAGGAAATTTGTTCACAGGCTACACGGCTGAATTCACTGATTGAAAATTTTCTCGATATTGCCAAAATTGAGAATAATCGTAACCAGGTAAGAAAGCTGCCCTTAAATCTTGTGATAGTCCTTGAAGACTCGATCAATGCCGTCACCCCTGCAGCTACTACAAAAGATATTCATGTCCATCTTGACGCTCCCCAAAAGGTAGGGCCTATTTTTGGTGATGAACCACTGTTGCTTCAGGCCATTATAAATTTGTTGGATAATGCCATCAAGTTCAGTCCTGCTCATACAGAAGTACAAATACAAATGTTTGAGGATGTTGACCAGATGGTTGTTACCATTACCGATGAGGGGCCTGGCATTGCCGAAGAAGACCGAGCCCTGATTTTTAAAAAGTTTAACCGTGGCAGTGGTGAGCATAGTGTGGATGGTTTCGGTCTTGGCTTAAACCTGGTCCAGCAGGTCATTGCCGGCCATGGTGGAACCATCCGGGTGGAACGACAAAACGCCGACACGATTGGCACGACTTTTTCAATTTTTCTCCCTAAACCTGTCGAGCCGTTTGTGGAATGAGGCCAACTTCAACCGGGGGGTTGGAAGTTTTGTCATGCTTATCTCTCCAGGTTTCTGCGTAACCTGTACAATGAGCAATTTCCATATGCATTTTATCCGTAACAGAAGACAGAAACCAGAGGACAGAAGACAGAGTGAGTTTCCGCCTGCGGCTTTATCGCTGTAAATCTACATTCCGGGCTTCTGTTTCATCCTTTGTTGTGCCCAGTGCGCCGGGAATACTGGTTTATCTGAAAATTGCTGCACCTGTGCTCTTGCCATGCCGCAGCGACCAACTTTCATAGCTTTTTGTGTCTGGCGATTATGATTCGATCCTCTTGTAATTTTTGATTCCATATTTCAAGACCTGACCC
>RKSL01000127.1 GCA_008633435.1 Candidatus Desulfobulbus rimicarensis
GAGACGTAGGGTTTTGACACCCTTTTGGTTTTTATTTTTTGTTGCAGCACCTACCCGTTTGAGAGGGTATTGAGACTGTTTGAGAAGTCCTTTCGTACTCCTCTTTTTGTTGCAGCACCTACCCGTTTGAGAGGGTATTGAGACAGATACCCATAGCCAGTGATCATTGTTATTTTTGGTTGCAGCACCTACCCGTTTGAGAGGGTATTGAGACGTGGGTGTAAACCCACTGAGGATAAATACATCAGTTGCAGCACCTACCCGTTTGAGAGGGTATTGAGGGGTTGGGTCAGCTGGTGGGGCGATAACGAGGGAGTTTTTCGCCCAGAAATGTAATGGAAGGTTTGCTTTTGACCACGGTTGTCTTTTCCGGATGCAGCTCCAACCCGAGAGTGTGCAGAAAATCTGCTGCAAACTCCTTGGCCCGTTCCGCTTTAGGCCGATCATCGGCAAAGAGCAGAAAATCATCGGCAAATCTTACAAATGGAATATTGTTCCTGGCCAGAGCATGGTCAAATGCATTAAGATACAAGTTGCAAAAAAGTGGAGAAAGTATTGCTCCCTGGGAAATTCCACGTCGTTTTCCCAGTAAACTCGTATGGTGGGCACCCAGGGTCAGCCATTGAGCTACCAGGTTCATTGTTTTATGATCTCTGATAAATTTCTTTAATATATGCAGAAGTTTATCATGGGGAATCGAGTCGAAAAAACTGCGAATATCAGCGTCCACCAGCCAATCCTGACCGATACGCACCCTGTCCCTTACCCTGGCCATGGCCAGGGCCACATTTCGTCCCGGCCGATAGGCAAAAGAATCATCATGAAAGATATGTTCGGCTGCAGGTTCCAGCACAATGAGCAAGGCCCGCTGCACGAGTTTATCCTGCAGGTATTGAGCTGAAATTATCCTTGTCCCCCCATGGGATTTCTTCATGGTAAACTGTCGTATGGGCAGGGGCTTATAGTTGCCTGTCAATACCGCCTGCCTGCAGGTGATGATATGGGCGAGAAGATGATATTCCAGCTCATCGCGCGAGACAGTCACAGACCAGGGAGTGTGCTGCCTGCGTATTTTGCGCCATGCCCTGTCCAGGACATCGGCCTGCATTGCACGCTCAAGTGGTTTTTTAATACGATATTCACCACTCTTTGAATCACTCATATCTGGTTCTCCAACGTGTGCATTTGTTGTCGTGCCAGGGCTGTCTGCCCGGAGATAACTTCCCGTAATGATGCATGTCTGTCAGCTTTTCCCGCGCTGTTCAATCTTGGCCAGCTTTCCCTGTGCTGTGCCCATGCCTGGAAAAAACAGGGTCTGGTCGTCTTGCTCAACCGGCATCCGACATCCTGCCGATAAAAGAATTTTTGCATCTCAACCGGTGTTTCATCTATCCAGCGCAAAACAAAATCATCCACTCCTGTACGAAACAGCTCCATAAAATCGAGCACAACAGCCTCACGGCCGGGACGCGGGCTATGCAAAAAACCAAGGGACGGATCAAAGCCGTCACAGATCACCCCCTGGCGTATTTCCGATCCAAGCAAAGTGTATGCAAGCGATAACAAACTGTTGACAGGATCAAGGGGAGGCCTGCGGTTGCGTCCCCTGAATGTAAGCCGTTCAGGGAGTATTCCGGCAAGGAGGGCAAACCAGAGGTTGGCGACATACCCTTCAACGCCCATCACCCTGCCAACCGTATCGGCAGACTGGAGTTGCTGCCTACTCTTTTCCAGGTGGTGTTTAAATGTATTGTATCTCGGGATGGTCAGGCTGAATCGTTCCATAAGAGTGGCCAGTGGCACCTCGTAGCTCAGAAATTTACATTGCACAAACCAGGCAGCCATTGCCGTTGCAGTCTGCGCGTTGTTAGCGAGCTGATGTTGCAAACGACGCAAAGACAATGTCACCGCCAGCCCGCTACCCAGCATGGCAACCTGCGGCTTACCCCGGGATGCCAGCATGACAACCGGCACAGAGGCCGCTGCAAGATTCCGCCAGACAGCAACTTCTGCCATCGGATTACCATAAATAATCACCTGTTCGAGCTGGTTAATGGGCAGCGCCTTTTTTTTCCGTTTACCCTGCTGGATATACATGCACCCTGCCTGGTAGGTAATGGTTGTGTTTTTTCGATCAATTACGCAGATCATATAGCGTTATCTCCTTGTAAAAAGACGACGGATTCCGGAAAGGATTGTGGCTTTTTTTCTGGCAGCCCCAGATGGTGCCGGGCCATAAAGAAACGCCACTGTTTGCTCCTGGTTCCCTGCTGTCCATAGTGTTCCCGGCGTATTGACGGGATAAATTCTTACATCATCTTCTCTGTCATTGACCCGTTGTTGTACCCCGGAAATAAGTACATCCAGCCCTTTTCTATCCTGCTTGAGGAGATAGACAGAGCGCTGCAGAAAGATGCCTTGTTTTTTGATATAATAATGTACACGCCGCAGTCTCTGTGGCTGGCGAATATCGTAAACAAGCAGGTACCAGTGTTTGTGGCTTTTCCCGTTATTTTGCACATCGTTGAGTTTCATGTTTCTCCCCTCCGGCAGACATGACCACTGCTATCCCATATACCAGACCGGCACTCTGAAGCCGGGTTTGCTGCAACTGGTAATCCCTTGTGCTTTGCGTCTTTTATCAAGCCAGGCAAGCAGTAACGAATCTGTTTTTTCGTTGAGCAACGAGCTGAGCTGCAAAAACAGCTCTTCTGCTTCCCCCTGGCTCAGGCTGCACTCAAAAACGGAATACTGCGCATCCAGCTTCCACTGCTTCAATATTCTAAATACCCTGCGACGCCGTTTGTTTGACCGAATGTCATAGGCTATAACTGCTGGTTTTCGTTTCATGGCTCTCCGGTTACAGGCGGGTAACATTTGGCTTGTTACCCGCCTGCATACAACTGTTCACATATGCGGTGTTTTATGATGTACTACCCCACATGCTCGGCAATAATATGCCTGTATTCGTCTACCAGCTGGTCAAGGGTGTCCAGGAAATCATCAACGGATTTATCCAGCCTTTTTTCTTCACGTTCGCGTATTCTGGCATTTTTAAATTTTTCAAGTTTCACATATCGCCTGTCCAGGTCATCGAGAAAACGTTCACTGAGTGAATTGAGCTGCTCAACGACTTCATGGTAGCTGTTGGCAAAAAACTCCATGCGTTCTTTACGCAACCGTGCTTTACCGGTTACAAGGGTATGGTTACTCTCTTCCCTCACCTGATGAAGCACGGTGTCGAGTTCAAGAGCAAGTTTTTGTAAGCGAAAATCAAACCCTGTTTTCAGCTCCTGACGAATATGGTTTTTAATCATCTTTCGCTGTGCAAAATCGGGAAATGTCGCAAAAACACTGCGTCTATGCCGAACCAGAGTCTTGCCAATAAACTCCTGATTTTCCCTGCCTGCCTGCTGTCCTTCATCGTGTTTTTTGATAACTGTCAACGCTTTTGTGGTCATACCATCCTCCTTGAGTTGTGGTAAAAATTCAGTGAAATGCTGTTTCTTCATCTTCTGCCCGTGTATGAGTGCATTAGCTGAGCGTCCTGGAATAAAGGGCCTCTGCTGCTCCTGTCATGCGCTTACCCGCCTTGCGTACTCTATCCATAGCTGCGTTGTGTCGAATAACATCCCGACTGGCAGCACTGTCTGTTCGCACCCGGCAGGCTTCTTTTTCCAGTTCTTCCACATGGCAGGCATGGAGTACCGGTGCTATGGCCACGGTAATGGTGGCAAAGGCAAGGATGATACCTGTCTCCATCAGGATGGAAATAAGAATGGAAAAGAAGAAGACAAACTGCAACGGTTGCAGGGTATGCCCGGAAACGGCTCTGAAAACATGTAAAAGAGAGACAATTCTTTGCTCCTGGGCCGGTGCGTAGTTGGTATACTCTTCTTCTGAAATCTTGCGGAGGGTGGCTGCCGATTTATCCTGCATTGCCCGCAGGGCTGCAGCTTCCTGTTTGTCGAGCCGGTCGAGTTGGGTACGGTGCTGTTTGCGAAGAGCTGAGAGCAGGC
>RKSL01000128.1 GCA_008633435.1 Candidatus Desulfobulbus rimicarensis
ACAGTTTCTCCGGTGACAGAGCCATGTTCTCCCGCGCTATAGGTCAGTGTGTGCTCTGTGGTAGTGTTTTGCTCGAAGCTGGCCACTATCGAAATATCTAGCGTGACATTTGTATCAATGCGGGGATTGACAGTAGAGCCGTCACTCCAGGTAACGAAATGATACCCTGCATCTGGAACAGCGGTTACCTCAGTGCCGTCAGCTCCGTCGGCGACGCTCTGTACAGTTTCTCCGGTCACAGAACCATGTTCTCCCGCGCTATAGGTCAGGGTGTGCTCTGTGGTGCTGTTCGGTTCGAGTTTCGTTAAAGCGTCCTGCTCAACAACTTCTTTGGGAAGCAGCATGACTGTGGGATCAATTGAATAGTATGCCGGAAAAGTTGCAGGGGTAATATGTCCAACTATCTCTTTGAAGTGCCAGAGCTTTCCATCCAGTCCGTTGGGAACATTAATGGTAAACCAGGAACCATCTTCTACGTATTCAAAATTTACATACGTATTCCCGTCAGGTCCTACCACTGTTCCCTGGAGGTCCCATTCCCAGCCCTCTCCCTTTGTAATCCAGGCCGCAATTTTTTCTGTTCCTTTCGGGACATAGAAATATGCATCCCAATAATTTCTGAATTGCGGTTCAATATTATCGCCACCATCTCTTGATTCCATTACAATCGGTAAATCTTCAGGCCAATCTATACTTGTAAAATCGCCTCCGTCTTTAAATACGAGTTTATATAATCCTTTCGGCGTAACAGGTATTGCCAGGTCATGCCACTCATCATCATACGACCATGTGTATTCCGCAACTTCTTGACTTCCCGGCGGATTATTAGGGTAATACAATGTGAGATTTGGCGATAAAGATCCCCAGATTTCCTCTGTTCTGACTTTCAGATGGATTTCATTGACATCTTTCTTAATCCAAATATAGTATTCCTGTTCGCCCTGTGCTTGGTATGCAGCACTTTCAGGCCTGCCTGAGCCTGCCAATGAAAAAGGATAATATCCCATCACGAGGTTATCGGCATGGGGAGGAATTACAGCTACCAGATCTTTTGAGTAGTCAACAGGGATAAAGCCCGTTTCTTGCGGCTGATAATTCGCTATACCATCAGTAAGATATTGCACTATGTCTGTTTCAGTGACAGGGGTGGTGTCTCTGCGGTCGTCATCCTCGTCATTAAATGCTTCGTAACTGTCACCATTCAATCTAGCCCATATACCATAGGCATGAACCATCATGGATTCGCGGATTCTATACACATACCGTAGAAGATTATCCTCATCCTCCTGAGTGCCATTTTTATCATAGATTTTATATAATTCAACATAATGAGTATACTTTATGAGGTCGTCGATTCGATTGATAACGGCCGGGTTTCCGGCAGCCTCTTCGCGTGCCTGTTGCAGGAATCGATACATTCTGGCAAGGTAATCTGTTAGGGAACGCCTGGTTTCATCGGTTGTTATCAGCGTGTAGAAATCTCTCATGGTATTTTGTGCAGGACCAAAGGATTTTTCTATAAAATCATCGACAAAACTTTGAGCATTCGCCTTGTTATTTACATCCCATAATACTTTGGATGCCATATAAAACCCCAAGCCGTAGGGCCCCCAGGCATCGCCAGATTCCGCATCAAAAAAGCGGACACCTTTTGTATGGTATTTTTCTATTTTCTCAGCAACTCTCTGCCAGTCAGCAGTAAATACACTCTTTGGCATATTCCAGTCCCAGGCAATTACACTGAAGTATTCATAGACCCCCATGGTTGCGCCCTTGTTATGCCAGCCGTCAAGGATTTCGTCAAAGGTGTATTCACCGCTCAAAAAACCGTTGGCTCCGCTGACGATAACTTTGGGGTGTGCTTGAATGTGCGGCGGCGCCTGATGCCTGTTATAGGCATACATACCGACATATTTATCCCCCAGGCCGAGATTATTGATGGCTTCTGCAACCTTGTTGGCCAGCAGCAGCGCTCTGTCGCTTGGTGTGCCGATTGCTGCACACGGGTCGCACTCACACCAGCCATCGCCATCACTGGGTTCCATGGAAATACTGTCGACGTCGGGATTACTGGTGACATAGTCCACTGCATATTGAACAACAAGATCCTGGAGTCCTNNGGTAAATTCCTGCTCTTTGGCGGCCATGATCTGCTCGTATGCGTGGCCACTTTTCAGATCAAAGCCATTAATCATTCTGTTGCGCGCGCTCCACTCATTATAGGGCGTTTCATTGTAATCGGTAACTCCCCAGTTGTACCATATCCTGCGGGCAAGAAAATCCGGGCTGGACTGTATGTTATAGGAGACAGTAATGGTGCTGATCGAGGGAATATATTCCCAATGTTCACCAGGGAAAAATTGCCGGTACCCCAGTTTGCCCAGAAGATCCCAGACAGCATCTCTTACCGCCAGATGGCTTGCTCCCAGAAGGTAGAGTCCGCTGGATGTACTTTTAATTATGTAGGCTTCTCGGGTGAAAGGTGTTTTTTGAAAGGACGATGGAAAAGGTAACTCTGAAAAGTTTTCAGGCAGCCCAAGGACAATACCACTCGAACCATCTCCCTGTTGCACCTGAAAGACAGCGCCTGATATTTTATGGAGATATTCTGCCAAGTCATTTGCGTATGATATGATTTGAGCAGAGCTTGTGGGACTGATGATAATGTTTGCACCACCACCGCCATTTTCGCAGAGCTGGAAGGGCTCAGCTCCCTGATTGTCGATTTCTCCGGCTGATGCCATTGTTCCACACATCAACGAGATGAAGATGATAAGGACGCTCAGTAATTCTCTTGATACGCAGTATTTTTTCATGTTTTATTTATTCCTTGTGGGTTCTTCAGACGAATCTGTGGGTAAATTTAACCATCGCCTGTATTTTCTTTATCAACTCCCCCTTTTTGGGGAGTAATCAATCGGGGCCCCCGATTGATTGCGCGATTTAAAAAAGAGGTTGCTAAATTAAACGTGGTCTGTCCCCAAATAATTCAAATAATTTCAAATAATTTTCTATTGTTCAAGTTAGCGAGGGGACAAAGAATATTTCAACACACCTTTTACTCATTTTTCCCGTAAATCCCAGGCAAAAAACAGCTCCAGGGAAAATTTCTCTTGAAGCTGGCAAGTATGGAAATATTTACGGTGACATTGGTATCTCTACGCGGATTGGCAGTAGAGCCGTCACTCCAGGCAATGAAATGATAACCTGTATCCGGAACAGCGGTTACCTCTGTGCCATCAGCTCCGTCGGCGACGCTCTGTACAGTTGCTCCGGTTACAGAACCATGTTCTCCCGCGCTATAGGTCAGCGTGTGATCAGTGGTGTTGTTCGGTTCGAGTTCCGTTAAGGCGTCCTGCTCAACAACTTCTTTGGGAAGCAGCATGATTTTGGGATCAACTGTATAATATGGCGGAAAATTTGCAGCGATAATATGTCCAATTATCTCTTTGAAGTGCCAGAGCTTTCCATCCATTCCTTCAGGAACATTAATTGTAAACCAGGAACCATCATCTACTTCTGTTAAATCTAAATACGTATTTCCGTCAGGTCCAATTATTGTCCCTTCCATGGCCGATTGCCAGCCTTCTCCCTTAGTAACCCATGCCCCAATTTCTTCTGTTCCTTTCGGGACATAGAAATATGCATCCCAGTAGTCCATGAATTGAGTTGAAACATTTTCCCCACCATCTTTTGATTCCATTACAACCGGCAGATCTTCAGGCCAGTCTATACTGGTAAAATCATTTCCGTCTTGAAAAACAAGCTTATATAAACCTTTCTTCACAGTCGGTATTGTCAAGTCATGCCATTGCCCGTCATTAACCCATGTATATTGAGCAATTTCGCTGCTTTCAGGTGAGTTATCAGGGTAATACAATGTTAATCCTGGTTGAAAGTTTTCATAACATGCAACAGTTTTTACTTTAAGGTGAATTTCATTAACGTCCTGCTTTACCCATATAGAGTAATCCTGTCTGCCCATTGCAGAAAAACAATTAGTAGGTCTATCTGAGCTATCTAAAGCATAAGGATAGTATCCCTTAGTCAAACCATCTGTATCCGGCAGGACTACAGGTACCAAGTCTTGAGAGTAGTCATTAAAGGTATATGTAATTTCCGGTTCATAATTTGCTATGCCATCGTTAAGATATTGCAGAATTTCCTCTTCAGTTACAGGAGTTGGGTCTCTGCGAGTGTCTTCCTCGTTATACATTGCACCGTAATCGCCGCCATTTAATCTTGACCATATAGCATACGCATGAACCATCATGGATTCACGAATTCTATATACATATCTTAGAAGATTATCCTCATCCTCCTGAGTACCGTTTGCATCATAGATTTTATAAAATTCAACATAATGAGTATACTTGATGAGATCGTCTATTCGTTTAATAACAGCCTGGTCACCGGCTGCTTCTTCACGGGCCTGTTTCAAATATCTATACATTCTGGCAAGGTAGTCACTTAAAGAGTGTGCGGCATCGTCAGTTGTTATCAGTGTATAAAAATCTCTCATAGTATCTTTTGCAGGGGCAAAAGATTTTTCTATAAAATCATCGACAAAACTTTGAGCATTTTCCTTGGTATTTACATCCCATAATACTTTGGATGCCATATAAAACCCCAAGCCGTAGGGCCCCCAGGCATCGCCAGATTCAGCATCAAAAAAGCGGACACCTTTTGTATGGTATTTTTCTATCTTCTCAGCAACTCTCTGCCAGTCAGCAGTAAATACACCCTTTGGCATATTCCAGTCCCAGGCAATTACACTGAAGTATTCATAGACCCCCATGGTTGCGCCCTTGTTATGCCAGCCGTCAAGAATTTCGTCAAAGGTGTACTCACCGCTCAAAAAACCGTTGGCTCCGCTGACGATAACTTTGGGGTGTGCTTGAATGTGCGGCGGAGCCTGATGCCTGTTATAGGCATACATACCGACATATTTATCCCCCAGGCCGAGAGTATTGATGGCTTCTGCAACCTTGTTGGCCAGCAGCAGCGCTCTGTCGCTTGGTGTGCCGATTGCTGCACACGGGTCGCACTCACACCAGCCATCGCCATCACTGGGTTCCATGGAAATACTGTCGATGTCGGGGTGACTGGTGACATAATCCTTCGCATATTGAACAACAAGATCCTGGAGTCCTGCATTTGATATACAGAATTTGTTTGAATTCCGTTCGCCATTCACCAGGGCGATATATTCTGGATGGTCGGTAAATTCCTGCTCTTTGGCGGCCATGATCTGCTCGTATGCGTGGCCACTTTTCAGATCAAAGCCATTAACCATTCTGTTGCGCGCGCTCCACTCATTATAGGGCGTTTCATTGTAATCGGTAACTCCCCAGTTGTACCATATCCTGCGGGCAAGAAAATCCGGGCTGGACTGTATGTTATAGGAGACAGTAATGGTGCTGATTGAGGGAATATATTCCCAATGTTCACCAGGGAAAAATTGCCTGTACCCCAGTTTGCCCAGAAGATCCCAGACAGCATCTCTTACAGCCAGATGGCTTGCTCCCAACAGGTAGAGTCCGCTGGATGTACTTTTAATTATGTAGGCTTCCCGGGTGAAAGGTGTTTTTTGAAAGGACGATGAAAAAGGTAACGCTGAAAAATTTTCAGGCAGCCCAAGGACAATACCACTCGAACCATCTCCCTGTTGCACCTGAAAGACAGCGCCTGATATTTTATGGAGATATTCTGCCAAGTCATTTGCGTATGATATGATTTGAGCAGAGCTTGCGGGACTGATGATAATGTTTACACCACCACCATTTTCGCAGAGCTGAAAGGATTCAGCTCCCTGATTGTCGACTTCTCCGGCTGATGACATTGTTCCACACAGCAATGAGATGAAGACGATAAGGACGCTCAGTAATCCTCTTGATACGCAGTATTTTTTCATGTGTTGTTTATTCCTTGTGTTTACCGGGAAGATACCATTACAAACGATGAATGTGAGCCAGCCACAGTCATCACAAATCTCCGCCAGCAGGCTGGAGTTACACTGAAATTGCACTTGCAATATATGTGCCGACTGAAAGCCTTTGAGGGGTATGTCTGTCTCTTGTTTGGTTGAGTTGGAAACAGGTGCCTCTCTTTACCAGGGCAGGAAGTTTATCACTATTATACGATAAGTATTGCAAAAGATACATATCTGTTAGAACAGAATGTGGTTTTGACAAGTACGTTAAATACGTCAGGAGTGTTATGTCATAGCGGGGTCAGCCAAGTCTAGGCAATCCGTCGTATTGTTTTTATGCAATCGGGTATATTATTTTATAATCCGCAAGTTATTGTGAGGTTTCGCTTGCCAAAATCGATTAGTATAATGGTACAATATATCAAAGTCAACCAGGAAACTCCTGGCTTTTTTTCTGCCCATCCGGGTTTTCTGGAAAGGTAAGCAGGGAAAGTCAAGACAGGGGTGAGGGCTGTCAAACGGAAAAAAATCAGGGGATCTGCAGTAAAGGGTGGAGCAGGTAACGGGACTAAGTGCTGATGAAACGAAAATTTTCCAACATCAATTTGTTGACAGAGCTGGGCAAACCAGAAAATCATCAGTTTCTGGCAGAATTTACAGCAAGAAAATATCGGAAAAACTGTTTGATCAGTGCTCCTGGTGAGCCGGAGGATCTGGTATTTATTGTTAAAACCGGTCGGCTCAGGCTTTATCTTGCTGTGGAAGACAAAGAGTTTTCGCTGGCCATTCTTGAACCAGGGGATATCTATGTCAGTCATACCCGGGCCCATGTGACTGCCCTTGACCAGACAACGTTGCTTGAAATGCCGACCTCGAAACTTCATGCCTACATGGTCAGTCATCCGGCGCTGTCCCGCACCATCATTTCAGTGCTGGGCAAGCTGCTCAGCCAGTCGTTTTCTATTATTGACAGTCTGGTGTTTAAAGATATCCGGCAGCGTTTGACGGATTTTTTTCTCTACGAGGCCACCCATAACGGTCGGGAATGTGCCACCGGGATTGCATTTACCCTGAATCTTACCACCAGCCAGCTTGCCGCCATTGTCGGGGCATCCCGCCAGACGGTCTCTACCATTGTCAGCGGGATGCTCAAAGACGGCGTACTCGAAAAGAGCGGACGATCACATTACTGTATCCCCCATGTGGATCTCCTCAGAAATTACCCATCTTCATGAGCGGTATTTTGTGGTGACGTTGCAGCTGTGGGTGTCTTCTCAGCTTCGACCGAGGCAATAAGGGTGTCAACTTTTTCTCCGCTGATGACCTCTTGCTCTTCAAGTTTTCCGGCAAGAGCTTCCAGAACATTTTTCCGGCTGGTGATAATGGATACCGCCCGGTCATATTGTTCTTCTATGAGTTTTCTGGTTTCCTCGTCAATCATCCGTGCTGTGGCCTCACTGAAGTTACGTTCTTCCTGGCCATGAATGCCAAGATACTGCAGTTCTTGCTGTTTGCCGTAGGTGATGGGGTCAAGTTTTTCGCTCATGCCCAATCGGGTAACCATGGAACGGGCAATTTCAGAGGCTCGTTCCAGATCATTTGACGCACCCGATGAGACATTGGCAAATATAATTTCTTCTGCTACCCGGCCAGCAAGCAGAATAGCAATCTGGTCTTTGAGTTCTTCTTCGGTGGAAAGAAATTTTTTTTCCACTGGCAGCTGCATGGTATAGCCAAGGGCAGCGACGCCACGCGGAATGATGGAGACCTTGTGCACAGGTTCCCCCGTTGGCACAGTTACCGCCACCAGGGTATGTCCGGACTCATGATAGGCTACCCTTTTTTTCTCATCAGGGTTAAGGGCTCTGTGTTTTTTCTCAGGGCCGGCAATGATGCGGTCAATAGCGGCTTCAAAATCGGCCATTTTAACGGCTTTTCCCTTGCGTCGCAGGGCATGAATTGCAGCCTCGTTACAAATATTTTCCAGATCAGCTCCAACAAATCCCGGTGTGCGCTGGGCAACCACATGCAAATCAATATCATCACCCAGTTCAAGTTTGGAGGCATGGAGTTTAAGGATAGCTTCCCGATCCCGGAGATCGGGTTTGTCCACCAGGATCTGTCGGTCAAAACGTCCGGCACGTAGTAGGGCTTTATCTAGTATTTCCGGACGGTTGGTTGCAGCCATGACCACGACCCCGACCGAGGGGTCAAAACCATCCATTTCTGTGAGAATCTGGTTTAAGGTTTGCTCTCGTTCGTCATGCCCCCCATGGCCGGGCCCATACCGCGCGATCTGCCAATGGCATCAAGTTCATCAATAAATATTATACAGGGAGCCTTCTGTCTGGCCTGTTCAAAGAGTTCACGCACCCGGGCAGCGCCTACACCGACAAACATTTCAATAAATTCTGACCCGCTGATGGAAAAAAACGGTACCTGCGATTCTCCGGCAACGGCTCGGGCAAGGAGCGTTTTGCCGGTACCCGGAGGGCCGACCATGAGCACACCCTTGGGCATACGGCCACCCAGTTGCTGGATCTGGGTAGGATCTTTCAGGAAATCCACACTTTCCTTCAGCTCCTGCTTGGCCTCTTCGGCACCAGCCACATCCTGAAAGGTGACTTCGGGGAGATCTGCAGGGTGGATATGAATTTTATTGCCGATATTGAGAATGCCCTTGCCCATATTGCCCATACGCCGGGCCATCCAGCTCCAGAACAGAAAGAGCAGTCCCAGGGGAAGAACCCAGTTCATCAGGAATTTGCCCAGCCAGTCAGAATTATGCCGGACTGTATATTTGACGCCCTGTTTTTCAAGGGTCACAGCCAGATCGTTGTTCCACATCAGGGGAACCGTAATAAATCTGCGTGGTTTTCCGGTTTTTTCATCGTTGAGTTTTAAGGTGCCGCTGATGATCTGGTCGGTAACAACTGCTTCAGCCACTTCCTGATTCTGGACATGGGTGAGAAATTCGCTGTAGGGGATTTCTTCCTGCCTGGCCTGCTGATATCCCTGGTAATACTGGAAAGATATGAGGATGACGAAGACATAGAGCCAGAAGGTAAAGTTGGGGCTTTGCCAGAATTTTTCCCTGGTGGTTTTGTTGATTTCGATTTCCGGTTTTTTGCCATTGCCGAGGTTGAATTTGTTTTCCATGCAGGCCTCACCGTAGAATATTTCTGAAAGTTGCAGCACCTGGAAAATACATCCGAAACACGAACATCGAAATTCGAAACATTATCAAATGTAAAACAATACAAACAGGTACTTCACAGGGTGCTCCGCCCATTGACGATTTTCATAGCTTGAAGTCTGCGCGTTTTTTGTTGCAGCAGGCGATTTGGTTTCGGTCATGCTGGTTGCGCAGTAGAGCAAACAAGCTGGTTAGTGCCTGTCCCAAAATGGTCTTTTTGTCCGATCTCTGCGTCATGCTCAAAAAATAATGCTCGGAGGTACGCGTAGACTCCGATATCAATCATATGCCTGCGCTTATTTTTTTCGCAATCCTCGGAGTCTCCCGTCGGTCGCTTACCTGACCTCGAACGAAAATTCTAATTTTTCAAGGCAGCCTAAAATCACAAACTTACGTCGTATACGATAACCAGAATCAACAAAAAAACAAGCATAGAGAACCCTCGGTTATGGTAAAAATCCTGTTTTGTCAGCCAGCTGACAGTCTTCGATGGCAAATAATGGTATAGAGAAAACACAGAGTCGAAAGAAAAATTCCGCATTTTTTTCAACAAGGAGAAAACCATGGCAATACAAAAAAAGAGCATTGAAGAAAAGAGTATCTGGGAAGATGCTCATCAGATGTTACGCAAAGCAGAACGTGATGGGGTTGAAACCGCCTGGGACAGGCTTGAGCAGCAGACCCCCCATTGCAGTTTTGGTGAAGGGGGTATCTGTTGTCGTATTTGCACCATGGGGCCGTGCCGGATCAGTAAAAAAGCACCGCTTGGTGTATGTGGAGCTGATGCGGATGTTATTGTTGCCCGCAATTTTGGCCGTTTTCTGGCAGGCGGAGCAGCAGGGCACTCTGATCATGGCCGTGATTGTATTGAAGCATTTTATGCAGTAGCGCACGGCGAGACAGAGGATTATCAGATTAAAGACAAAGAAAAGATGCTGCGCATTGCTGCAGAGCTTGGGGTGGAAACAGCAGGACGGGAACTCCTTGAGGTGGCAAAGGATCTGGCCTATGAATTTCAGGAAAGTTTTGGCACCAGACGAGAAACCGTAGCCTTTATTGGCCGGGTTCCGGAAAAACAGCGGGAAAGCTGGAAAAAACTGGGCATCATGCCCCGGGGCGTTGACCGGGAAATTACAGAGATGATGCATCGCACCCACATGGGATGTGATAATGATGCGGCAAATACCTTGCTGCATGGTGCGCGCATGTGCCTTGGTGACGGGTGGGCAGGTTCGATGATTGCCACTGAAATTTCCGATATTTTGTTTGGCACGCCCTCACCCCGTAAGGCGCAGGTCAATCTTGGTGTTTTAAAAGCAGATCAGGTGAACCTGCTGGTACATGGTCATAATCCGATTGTGTCTGAAAAAATCATGGAAGCCGTCAATGAACCGGAAATGATTGCACTGGCAAAAGAGAAGGGGGCCGCAGGTATTAATCTGGCCGGACTCTGCTGCACCGGCAATGAACTGATGATGCGTCAGGGCATTCCCATGGCAGGCAATCATTTAATGACAGAGCTTGCCATAGTGACCGGTGCTGTTGAACTGATAGTCGTCGATTATCAATGTATCATGCCAAGTCTTGTCCAGGTGGGGAATTGTTATCATACCAAAATGATTACCACGGCCGACAAAGCGCGCTTTACCGGGGCAGAGCATGTCAAGTTTGCCATGGACAACGGCATGGAACAGGCCAGAAAGGTGGTGCGCATGGCCATAGAACGCTATCCAATGCGCAACCCTGACCGGGTGGAAATCCCTGAAAATCCGGTGGATATTGTGACCGGTTTTTCCAATGAAGCCCTGCTCGAAGCCCTTGGTGGTACGATTACTCCGCTTGTTGATGCCATTAAAGCTGGAAAGGTTCGGGGCGCTGTGGGCATCGTCGGCTGTAACAACCCTAAATATCAGCATGACTATTGCAATGTCAACCTTGCCAGAGAGCTGATTAAAAAGGATATCCTTGTGATTGTGACAGGATGTGTTACCACCGCTGCAGGTAAAGCAGGATTACTGGTGCCGGAGGCAATAGAGCAGGCCGGGCCAGGGCTTAAGGAGATATGTGGCGCACTGGGGATTCCACCGGTCATTCACATGGGCAGTTGCGTGGACAATGCCCGCATTCTGCAACTGGCTGCCCTGTTGGCCAATGAGATCGGTGTTGCTATCTCTGACTTGCCTCTTGCGGCCTCGTCACCGGAATGGTACTCGGAAAAAGCTGCGACAATCGGCACCTACGCCGTAGCCTCGGGCATTTATACCCACCTTGGCCATCCGCCCAATATAACGGGTTCCCCCATTGTCACCAACCTCGCCCTCGGCGGCCTGGATGATCTGGTCGGTGCCTGTTTTGGCATCGAACCTGACCCGTTCAAAGCTGCAGACATGATTGATGAGCGGATAAAATTGAAACGCAAAGGGCTGGGGCTGTCTGAATAGGCAGTACGGGTTGCAGAAAAAAATTATTTCCCCGGCAGAACTCTTCTGCCGGGGATTTTTTTTGGAATACATGTCACCTTGAAAGATCATCTGTTTTTCTCTCGCTGCCAAACATGTTGTTTTGGTATTTACGTTTAAATTCAGCCCGTAGCCCGTAGCCCGTAGGTTGGGGTGAGCTTTGCGAACCCCAACAATTCCCATTTCCCAACAGACTAAATCTGTAGGGTTTCGTTTCCCCCACCGCCAACCTGAATTCTGTTGACACGACACCATTTTCAGCCGAATTGAAAAGTTGTATTCGTCTTCGGGATTGCGGGGTTCAGGAAAATGGCGAAAATAAAGTTCTGCATTTGAGGCAAAGTTTTGTTATTATGCCTAAATTTGCTAAAGTTGTGGAAGATGGTATCAGAAAATCACCAGGAGATGCCTCTACGTAGTTTGTTGAAGTTTGTAAGGAGAGATGAGACAATGATGGATGCTAAATTGAAACACCTTGAGATGATTCAGGCTGTCATAACCAGGATGGCACAGAATTCGTTTCTGCTCAAAGGATGGAGTATAACCCTGGTCGCCGCTATTCTTGCCCTGTCGGCAAATACAAGCCATTCCCTGCCCATTTTCTTCGTTGCCGCATTGCCGGTGTTGATGTTTTGGGGATTGGATGCATATTTTTTGCGTCAGGAGAGGCTTTTTCGTAAATTGTATGACAATGTTCGGGAATGTGCGCCGGAAGACATCACTTTTTCCATGAATACTC
>RKSL01000129.1 GCA_008633435.1 Candidatus Desulfobulbus rimicarensis
CATGGCAGGCGCACAGGTGCTGCGACTTTCGAAAATATCGGCATGGCTGGACCAAAATCGTCAACTACAACAAGCTATGAAAGCTGGTCACTGTGTCATGGCAGGCGCACAGGTGCTGCGACTTTCGAAAATATCGGCATGGCTGGACCAAAATCGCCAGCTACAACAAGCTATGAAAGTCGGTCTTTGCCGCATGGCAGGCGCACACATACGGCTACCCTCCAATACAAGTGTCAATGTTGCTATTGCTGGATCAATGAAAAAAAAATCTGGTGAAAGATGTTTGATATAGCCAGACACCAGCAGCAGGTTGAGGATGCTGTCGATTTTTTACGTTCCTGCCTGCCGTTTACCCCTGAAATTCTTATCCAGCTAGGCACTGGCCTTGGTGGGCTTGCCAAAGCACTGGAAAACAGCGTGACCATTCCCTATGGTGAGATTCCTTATTTTCCCTGTTCAACCGTAACCAGCCATGCTGGAAATCTTGTCTGCGGCAGGGCAGAGAATCGGTATGTCGCCATCCTCCAGGGTCGATTTCATTATTATGAAGGCTACACTGCTCGTGAAGTTGGGTTTCCTGTACGGGTGCTGTCATTGCTCGGAGCAGAAACATTTATTGTTACCAATGCCTCAGGCGGCTTAAATACCTCCTGGTCGCCAGGAACGATTATGATCATGGCTGATCATATCAACCAGCTCGGAGACAATCCTCTACGTGGGCCAAATATTGAGCAGTGGGGGCCCAGGTTTCCTGATCTTTCCAGCCCTTATGATAGGCAGTTGCAGCAAATAACCCAACAGGCAGCTGATGAGCTTGGCTATAGCGAGGTAACCAGAGGCACCTATGTCTGTATCCCCGGCCCCAGTCTGGAGACTCCGGCTGAAACACGGCTGCTGAGAAAATTCGGGGCAGACAGCGTTGGCATGTCTTCTGTGCCAGAGGTTATTACGGCTTTGCATGGCGGCATGCGTGTGCTTGGTTTATCTGTCGTCGCTAATGTTAATGATCCTGATAATTTTGCACCGATTTTGCTTGATGATATTGTTCAGGCTGCAGCCGATGCAGAACCGCGACTGCAGCAGCTTATTCTCAAGGTGATAGAGGAGCTTGATTAATGCAACCTGAGGTTGATCTGGTCATATCAGGAAAATATCTTGTTCCGGGCAATGGGGCAGATACTGTTTTCAACACAGCAGTTGCTGTGCAAGGGGAACGTATTTACGAAATAGGTGAGGATTTAGAGAGAAAATATCCAGAAGCACAGCATCTTTCCTCTCCGTACGGCCTTATCATGCCGGGTCTGGTTAACGCTCACTCCCATGCAGCAATGTCCTGTTTTCGTGGTCTGGCTGATGATTTACCACTCATGGTCTGGCTGCAGGAACATATTTTCCCGGTTGAGGCGCAACTGAACAGTGAAATGGTGTTTATTTCCACCTTGCTCTCTACCTGTGAGATGATAAAATCCGGGACAACAACGTTCAACGACATGTACCTTTTTGCAGAAGATGTTGCCCGTGCGGTTGCTCAATCCGGTATGAGAGCGTGGCTTGGTGAGGTGCTCTATGATTTTCCTTCGCCAAATTACGGAGAGCTTGAAAATGGTTTTGCTTATACAGAAAATCTTTTTGCTGCCTACGCAGACAACCCACTGATTGAAATTACAGTGAATCCGCATGCTGTTTACACCTGTTCTCCTGAGCTTTTACAACAAACAAAGAGGATTGCTGAGCAGCACGATGCGCTTTATCATATCCATCTTGCAGAAAATCAGGATGAGGTTGCCACTTGCACAGAGCGTTATGGCTGTTCGCCGGTTCAACATCTTCATAATCTGGGGGTGCTGGATAGCCAGGTAGTTGCTGCCCACTGTGTTATGGTTAATGACCAGGCAATTGCTCTGCTCGCAGATAACCAGGTCAGGGTCGTTCATTGTCCTGAATCCAACATGAAACTAGCTTCTGGTACTGCGCCAATACCAGTCATGCTTGAGAAGGGTATCACGGTTGGCCTTGGAACTGACGGTAGTGCCTCAAATAATGATGTTGATATGTTTGGAGAAATGAACACTGCTGCAAAAATCCACAAGGCTGTACAGCTTGATCCAACGGCGATGAATGCAGCTGCCGTTTTGCATGCAGCAACCATGGGGGGAGCGCAACTGTTGGGGGCTGGTGCAGAAATAGGCTCTCTTGAGGTCGGAAAAAAGGCCGATATTATAGTACTTGATATGAACCAGCCCCACTTG
Source organism: Candidatus Desulfobulbus rimicarensis (assembly GCA_008633435.1). Lineage (GTDB taxonomy): Bacteria > Desulfobacterota > Desulfobulbia > Desulfobulbales > Desulfobulbaceae > Desulfobulbus_C > Desulfobulbus_C rimicarensis. Next base: position 2,250 of record RKSL01000129.1, read on the forward strand.
ACCCCGTTGTATAATCCTCTTTCTCATCTAGTCTATGCGGCAAGGGGAGGGGATGTGGTGCATTCGGTAATAAACGGTAAAGTTGTCATGGAGAACCGGAAGATCACTACTCTTGATGAAGAAGAGATTGTCGCAGAGATGTCTAGCCTGGGCAGGCACATCCGTCAAATACGCTGACACTGGATTTACCCTGTTCTGAACACTATTGACAGGTGCTGGAAGGCAATGCTATGTTGTCTTATTAACTGTGAAAGTTCATGTGTTGTTAAATTTAATCTATATATAATGTTGATGATGCTCGAGGCATCATCCATGGCAAAGAGGTGACAGATGTTCGGACTTGGAATGCCTGAACTGGTGATTATTCTGGTAATTATTGTGATTATCTTTGGTGCTGGCAAACTCCCTGAAATTGGATCTGGTATTGGCAAGGGAATACGAAATTTTAAAGATGCCACTAAAAAAGAGGATGACCCCAAAAACATTGAAAATGATGATGGCAAAGAAAGCTAATCTATTGCTGTTAATCGGTAACCGTAAGGCCTATATTGAATTCAGTTGACTGTTAAGTCAAGGAGAGTAAGCAAATGTTTGGACTTGGAACACCAGAACTTATTGTAATCCTGGGTATTGCGTTTCTCTTTTTTGGCGGTAAAAAACTTCCTGAAATAGGCAGTGGCCTGGGAAAAGCCATTGGGTCATTCAAACGCGGGCTTGATGATGTTGAAGAAGCCGGACTCAATATTAAAAAATCTGTTCCCGGGGTTCGTGAAATAACAGCTGTACAGGAAAAAGTTGATAAGGTTCGTGACATAAAAAAAGCATTATCCTGACAGCCTTCTCTGCTCTTTTTCACTGTTGTCGTTTATTGGCGTTGCTCATTTTGAGCAACGCCTTTTTTTATGTTTTGTTGCTCAAACAATAAAGAAAATTAGCGCTGAAACATGCTTTACACTTGACATCTTCGAGCTTTCCCTGTAATCGTTTCGGACTGTCCGCAGACAATAAAGCACTACCATGAAGTGGTCTGCACAACGTTGTCTCATAAAATCGAAGTGTTAATTTTCCGGAGCTTTTTTTATGTGTCGTTTAGCCCTTAAAACCGCAGATACGCCCTTTTCTCCGTATGAAGTTTTGACGGCCATGGAGGCCATGCAGGAGGGGTATGACGGCAGCGGCCTTGGCCTGCTGCTGCGCGGTGTGAGTTTTGATGATTTTAAGTATAACCCGGATGAGCATATAATCCTCTCAGGTATAGCCCATACTGAAGAGGCTTTTAAGCGTCTTAGTGTCTATATGGAAGAACATGGTTTTGAGCAGAAGTATGATCATGAATTCGACATAGATTCCACCCTTATTGAAGCCACAGACCGCTATCAGTATATTGTCCGTGTGTATAATAAACCATCTGGCCTGAGCGAGGCTGAGCTCGAAGAAAAACTCATGCAGACTCGTCTTTACCTGCGCAAAGATGGTGAAGAGCATGGCAATGATTTAACCGTTTTTTCTTTCTGGGCAGATGTAATTATGATCAAAGAGGTTGGCTGGCCACTTGATATCGGCAATGCTCTTGGCCTCTCAGATAATACTATTAAGGCGCGGGTCGTTATGGCCCAGGGTCGCCAGAACACGAATTACGGCATTAATCTCTATGCCTGTCATCCGTTCTTTATTCAAGGTATCGGCACCATGACCAATGGTGAGAATACAGCTTTTGTCCCCATTAAAGAATGGCTGCTTGGTAAAAAAATTCCAGGGTATACCGGATATCAGTCTGATTCTGAAGTTTTCACCCATATTCTTCATTATGTGACTAAAAAATTGAACCTGCCTCTGGAAGCGTACAAACATGTTATCTGCCCATTGAAAACAGAAGAACTTGATGTGCATCCCCAGGGTGAATTTCTCAAGGGATTACGCACAGCCTGTCGTCGCTTAATTATTGATGGACCTAATGCCGTTATTGGTACACTGCCAGATGAAACCTGTATGCTGGTTATGGATCCGAAAAAAATGCGCCCTGCAACCGTTGGCGGCAGACCAGGTGCATGGGCCATTGCCTCAGAAATGTGCGGTGTTGAAGCTCTGATACCGGATCGTGATCCAGCACTTGATTTTCAGCCAATGCGTGAACATACAGTTATTATTCCTCCAGAACGAAAGGAACTCCAGATATGGTCTCAGTTCGATCAGTTTACACTCAACCAAGCAGCCTGACATATAGCGATCTTCCCTGGATCATAAAACACCGTGAAGATCGCTGCACCTTATGCGGAAAATGTACCGCAGTGTGCCCGAAACAGGCTATTTATCTTACCTATCGAAGACAGCGTGTACCCAAACTCGATGTACTGCGCAAAAAACGAGGTAATGAATACCGCCATTTTGTAGGCATTCGCCAGCACACAACCATTGAAAAAATGTGTATTGGCTGCGGTATGTGTTCGGCGGTCTGCCCAAACGAGGCTATCGGGCCTGAACCCAACCCCAATGAACACCGTTCAAAATTCCACATGAACCAGAAGGGTGATGCCTGGAAACGTGGTGGACGCCGCAATGAACCCGGTAAAACCATTTTGGATCGTATTTCATTTGGTCGTATTTCCATGCTCACTGATCCGGCACTTGATGCCGGACGCCACGAATTCAGCACAAATACCATCCTTGGACGCGTGCTGCCGCCTGAAGAATATATCAAACGTCAGGCCGCTGGCGAATGGATTCCACCTACCCGAGAAATTTTCCCATTTGTTATCGGGTCAATGTCTTTTGGTGCTTTATCGCCCAATATGTGGCTTGGCCTGTTACAGGGTGTAGCCTATTGTAACGAGGTACTCGGCATCCCGGTTGTCATGGCAACAGGGGAGGGTGGTTGCCCGCCCTGGGTTTTAAAAAGTCCATTCCTCAAATACATTATTTTGCAGATTGCCTCAGGGTATTTTGGCTGGGATGAAATTATCCGGGCTATTCCGGATATGCAATGTGACCCTGCTGCCATTGAGATTAAATATGGCCAGGGGGCAAAACCCGGTGACGGCGGTCTGTTGATGTGGTTTAAGGTTTCCAAGTTGATCGCCCGTTTACGCGGCGTACCCGAAGGCGTTGATCTGCCTTCACCGCCAGTCCATCAGACACTTTATTCCATTGAAGAAAGTGTCATGAAGATGATCCAGACCATGTCCATGGCTTTTGGCTTCAGAGTGCCGGTGTATCCTAAAATTTCCGGTTCTACGTCGGCAAAATCTGTTCTCAATAACCTTGTCCGTAATCCCTATGCAGGCGGGTTGCTTATTGACGGTATAGATGGCGGTACAGGTGCAGCCTATAATGTGTCAATGGATGCGACAGGCCATCCCATTGCCTCCTGTTTACGTGATTGCTACCAGGATCTAGTTGCCCAGGGACGCCAAAATGAAATCCCGATTTTTGCAGCCGGCGGTGTTGGTAAAAACGGCAATGTAACCCAGAACGGTATGGCTCTTATTATGCTTGGTGCCTCAGGAGTCCATATTGGCAAGTATATTATGCAGGCTACTGCTGGTTGTCTTGGCAATGAAATGGGCCGCTGTAATGTCTGTAATGTAGGTATTTGTCCCAAGGGTATTACCAGCCAGAACGAAAAACTTTTCCGCAGGCTTGATCCTGATGATGTTGCCCAGCGGGTAGCCGATGTTTTCATGTCGATCAGGACTGAGATGAAGAAAATTATGGCACCTCTTGGCCGGTCTCAGAGTTTACCCATTGGCATGTCTGATGCCCTGGGGATTGATGATGCCGATGCCGCAGAGCGGTTAAACATTAAATATATCTGTTAATCACAAGCTATATTCCTATGAGTGATATTAAAATTGTTACAGTACGCGGCAAAGATGAAAACGGCCTGCGGTTAACGTCCAAGATATTTGAAGAAGAGGTTCGTGGCGCAGCAGATGGTGCTGATGAGCTGATTCTTGAATCATTTGGTCAACATAACATTGGTCTCCGCCTCGGCTCAGTTGATCATCCTGTTACCTTACATGTTACCGGCCCTGCCGGGCAGCGTCTTGGCTGTATGGGACAACCGGGAGCCACAATTATATGTGAAGATTCCTGTTCCGATGATGTTGGTTATCTCAACATCGGTGCTGATGTCATTGTCAAGGGCGATGCCACAAACGGTGCATGCAATGCCATGGCCGGTGGCCGAGTCATGATTGGCGGTTCCATAGGTGCTCGTGGCCTGACCATGACCAAATGGAACCCTGATTACGACAAACCTCAGATGTGGGTGCTTGGTTCAGTTGGTGACACATTTGCCGAGTTTAACTGCGGCGGTGTTGCCGTAGTCTGTGGCCATAATCCCAAAAATCCTGAAAATGTTCTGGGCTATCGCCCTTGCGTTGGAATGGTTGGCGGCCAGGTGTATTACCGTGGCAAAACCGATGGTACCTACTCGACGACTAATGCGAAATTAACCCAGCCAACAGACGAAGAATGGCAATGGCTCATGGATGGCTTACCAGAGTATCTTGAAGCTATTGGACGCTCTGAACTCCTTGAAGAACTCAGCAAACGTGACGAATGGAAACTGCTCACAGCAATCACTCCACAGGAACGTGCACTTATGTTTTCCGGGCCTATGCCCATGGCCGAGTTTGCCAAACGGGTCTGGAGCCAGGGGTTTGGTGGTGGTGATCCATTACGTGACATTGCGCCAGGGCTTGATCGAAGCGTTATTGGTATTGTCGAATCTGGTGCAATGCGTCGTCGTAAGCCTTTCTGGGCAAATCGGGATTCTGCAGCCCCGTGTACCTATTATTGCCCTATGCACATCCCAACCATTGACCGGCTACGTCTCATCCGGGATGGTAAAACAGATGAAGCCTATGAAATGTTGCTGCGGTATACACCATTTCCCGCCTCTGTCTGTGGAACAATCTGCCCTAATCTCTGTATCCAGAACTGTTCAAGGAAAAAAGTAGATTATTCCATTGATGTCTCTGTCCTTGGCAAGGCTGTCCGCAATGTTGATCCGCCAAAGGCAAAGCCCTCAACCGGCCATAAAGTTGCAATTATCGGAGGTGGCCCAGCTGGTATGGGTGCTGCCTGGCATCTTGCCATGGCAGGCATTGAAGCTCATATCTTTGAAAAAGCAGACCAACTTGGCGGAAAACTTGCTCAGACTATCCCCTGGGAACGACTTTCAAAGGCTGTCTGGGACATGGAAGTTGACCGTTTTCTCAAAGAGGATAATATAGAGGTTAATCTCGGCGTCACCATGACCCGTGAAAAAGTTGAGGAATTAAAAAGCCACTATGATTACGTCATAGTGGCTGTTGGAACCCATCAGCCTAAAATCATTCCTTTTGAAGGTCATGAGCGAGTTATTCCTGCACTTGATTACTTAAAAGCCGCAAAAAGCGACTCACCCATGAAAACCGGCAAACAGGTCGTTATTATAGGTGCAGGTAATGTGGGCTGTGATGTTGCCGCTGAATGTTATCGGCTGGGTGCCCAGCAGGTCACTTTGGTAGATATTCAAAAACCTTTGGCGTTTGGTAAGGAACGCGATGCTGCCGAGGCTCTTGGAGCGACTTTTAAATGGCCTGTAATGACCCAAAAGGTCACTGAAGAAGGGCTGTTGACAGATAAAGATGAGTTGATTCCGGCCCAAACCGTGATTATATCCATTGGTGATGTTCCCAGTTTGCCCTTTTTGCCTGAAAGCGTTGAAGTGCTTAAAGTTGCCGGTGGTTCCTGGATTAAAACAGACGAAGCAGGGCGCACCAGTGATGATAAAATCTTTGCTGTTGGCGATGTGGAGCGTCCCGGTCTTGCAACCAATGCTCTAGGTGCTGCAAAACGTACGGCAGAGTACCTCATTGCCACCATAAATAATAAAGAATGGGTTCCTTTTCATAAAAAACTGATCAAGTACGAATCGCTGACCATTGCCCATTATGATCCGGCAGAAGAAAAAGGAGATACGGAAAACCATCAGGCTGCACGCTGCTTAAGCTGCGGTTCATGCCGAGACTGTCATCTCTGCGAAACGATTTGTCCAACCCATGCAATTACACGTCGTGAATTGGTTGCAGATGACCAGCTTGAAGGTGTCAACTACGAGTATGTTTCTGATGATACCAAGTGTATTGCCTGTGGATTCTGTGCAGACACCTGCCCCTGTGGCATCTGGACAATGCGGCCTTTCTAACCACGTTCCATGGCCTCTATTGCTGGAACAGGTTGACCCGATGCAACATCTTTCTTCTATGTATAAGGGCAGGCAATACCAAAAAATTGCCTGCCCTTTTGCGTTTTTTACTTTTTGTTACCAACAGTTGTTGTCTGTACAACTGGACACTCTTTTTTTTGCTCTCCTTCCGCTCACCATTGTGTCAGCTACCAGCCTGGCCGCAACCGACCCTGGCCCGGATGGGGGCGGATATTATACAGGGAAAACCGTTTATAACTGGGTGGAAATCAGTGAGACAGGTACCCTGGTATCGCTTGATGATGAGGACGTTTCAAACGCTATTACCTTTCCTCAGGATGGCAGTTTTACGTTTTATGGAACTGCCTATTCTGCCATACATATCCAGTCCAATGGCTTGATAAGCTTTTTCCAGGACAGCAACAGTGTCGAAATTATTGACAATGAAAATGTCTGTCCATTGCCAGAAAACAACAGCTCTTTGGCATATATTGCCATGATGTGGGCCGATCTTGATCCTTCGTATGATGGAGCTGTATATTTTCAGCAATTCAATCAGAACTGCCCTTACAACGCATACCAGGGAAGCTGTCTGGTCGTTGAATTTAAAGATATCCAATTCTTTGGAGCGATTGATACTGGCGATGATGAACCCGCAAGCACTTTTGAAGCTTTGCTCCTTGATAACAATCATATCATTATCCAGTTTAACAGTAGCACTCTTGGTACTGACTGGGGCCTACAGTCCACAACAGGCATTAACGGGGCAAATTTCGCTTCAGATTACGGTCTGTCCTTTTCCTGCAACACAGCATCCTCATTATACCCCGGGCTAGCAATAGAATTTATTCCCCCAGCAAAAAAAACGTTTTTCTGGCCGATGTTCCTTCCTGCTATTATCCGTTGAGTGTTTGATAAGTTTGAGGTTAGCTCTGCTACCTTAAAAAATATTTTAAATAGGTTACTGGTAGTCGTTTTCCT
>RKSL01000282.1 GCA_008633435.1 Candidatus Desulfobulbus rimicarensis
GGCCGAATGCACCGGGCAGCAATGATTCCTTTTATATCAGACAAGCCGGAACGGGACGAAATATACCCCAAAGAGCTTGATCTGCTTCAGGGCATTGCCATGCGCTCTGCAAAAATCGACTTTCTTGAAGAGCAGATTAGAAGATATGTTCTTAAAATCAGTCGGCAGGAACTGGCTACCGGACAGGGCAGAGAAATCAGCAAGCTTCTTGCCATGCTCGACTCCATGGAAAGAATCGCTGTTGTCATTACTCGCCAGATTCTTCCGCTCATAGAGAGAAAAAAACAGGTTCAAAGCGATTTTTCCAGCCAGGGGAAAAAGGAACTGCTCAGATACCATAAGAAGGTTGGCAAACAACTGGATCGCATCAAACAGATGATGGCCACAATGGATCTTACCCTTGCTCATAAAGTGAAGAAAAAGAAGAACAGGTATGCCCGTTTTAATTCCAAAATGCGCAGGCAGCACCTTAAACGCATGCTGGATATGCAGCAGAAATCCGTAGAAACGCACCCTATTCACATTGAGTTGATGGATGCCCTGAACCAGATTAATATCTATAGTGCAGAAATTGCCAAGACAATTCTCAAAAACGGCCATCAAGATGAGGATGCGTCTGCAAACCAGACTCCAGAACCGGTAGTACCAACAGAAAAAGACAGGCCAGCCCCCAAAACAGATAGCAAGGCTTAGCCAATGGCAACAGAAATAGAAAGAAAATTCCTGGTCACCGGAACAGACTGGCAGCAGCTTGCCCCGGGCATTCTTTACCGCCAGGGCTACCTCTGCACTGAAAAAGAGCGGACAGTGCGGGTTCGCACGGTTGGCAAAAAGGGTTTTCTGACCATTAAGGGAAACAATCGTGGTATCACACGGCTCGAATATGAGTATGAAATTCCTGTGCAGCAGGCAAATGAACTTCTGGACAGGCTCTGTAAAAAAAATATCATCACCAAAAAACGATACACAATCAATTTCCAGGGATTTATCTGGGAGGTCGATGAATTTCTCACTGAGAATCAAGGGCTGGTCGTTGCAGAAATAGAACTTACCACGGAGAACCAGCCCTTTGCCAAACCCGACTGGGTTGGCAGGGAAGTAAGTGATGATCCACGCTACTATAATTCCTGCCTGAGCAGAACCCCTTTTTCGTCCTGGTGATTTTTCGTTTTTTCGTTTTTTCGTTTTTTTGTTTTTTTGTTTTTTCAGGAAATCCTTTAACCGATACATGACGTTTGTATCTTTCACCGGCGTGCAGACAGCTTATAACACGCCCCTGTTGCTACTCTTCAGGATGCAGATCAATGCCTTTTAACACCCCGTTACCGCCACTGCCGCCATAAAGAAATGTGGGGTTGGAGGGGTCAATGGCAAGGGCGGTGAAATCAAGTACTTTGGCATGATCACTGATTGGTTTCCAGTGATTGCCTCCGTCAATACTTTTAAAAATCCCCCTGCCACTGCTGTTGTCGTGGTAAGGGGCATCTGTGGTTGCAGCATATATTGTCTGATAGCCGTTGGCCGGACTGATGGCTATGGCTGAAACATTAAGATTTTTCTGCTCACCCATGCCGGTAATGAGCTGTTGCCAGCTCACACCACCATCCTTGCTTTTATACACACCACCATAATAGTCTTTCTCCCCGGTGTGATCATAGCCGCTGCTGACCGCAGTATATAGTGTCTTTGCGTCATGTGGATCAATGGCAATATCCCAGACATTTATTTGGGGAAGGCTGTTGTCCAGACGCGTCCAAGAGGCACCACCATTTCTGGAGATGAACAGCCCGCCCAGATCCGTTGAGCCATCAACCGTTTTCGCCTCAAATCCTGCATAAAGAACAGAAGAATTATGCGGGTCAACAACAATTTTTCTGACTTGCATGTTGCCGTTCACCCCCAGACCAGTGTTGATTTGAGACCAACTTTGCCCGCCATCGATGGTTTTATAGATACCATGATTATAGCTTGCCGCATACAGTGTTCTGGAGTTTTTCGGACTGTTTGTATCCAGGGCCAGCGACCAGATGGTTGCATCGGGTAAGTTGGTACGCACGGGTGTCCAGTTTTCGCCATAATCGTTGCTCTTCCAGACACCTCCCTTGTTCTCCTCCCACCAGCCAAAGGCAGCAAAGATCTGGGCAGGCTTATCCGGATCAACTGTAATGGAAAAAGTATTTGCGCCATACTCAAAGCTGCCTGATGTACGTTTAAAGCTCTGCCCGCCATCTGTACTTTTTAAAAACCCCATATCCCAGTAGCCGACATAGATGGTTTGGGAATCTTCAGGAGACACTACAATATCCTGCACGCAGGTCGTTTCAAGACCTGTTCCCTGCCACGAGTCCCCATTCTGTGTGGTATATGTCTGCACCCAGTTTTTGCCACCATCTTGGGTTTTTATAAGATCTGTGGACGTGCCAAAATAGAGTCGGGATGGCAACAGAGGATCAATGGCCAGAGTTTTTACGGCAGCGCCATAATTAATCCAGCCTAAATCGACATTGGACGGATCAACATCCTCCATACTCGACCAGCCCCAGTGTTCTCCGCCATCTTCTGTTTTATACACACCAGGATCAGGAGTCCAGGAGTTGTTGCCCACATAGAGGATATCAGGATGACTCGAGTCCATAACAAGTGCGGGATAATTACTGGTCCTGCCTTCTACATTACCTGGCTTCTGGGGAAGACCTGAATTTTTTACAACCCAGGTTTCACCACCATTAATGCTTTTATAGACACCACCCGCCCAGGTGGCACTGCCGGGAGCCGACCAGATGGTCACATAGAGAATATTCGAATCTTGGGGATTGACAACCAGGGCCATGGCACGTTTATCACTCGGAAGTCCACTATTTTTTGCTGTCCATGTTGCTCCGGAATCACTACTCTTATATACGCCCTCACTGGTGGCAGCATACAGAGTGGCTGATGCGTTTACAGCATGGGGAATTAATGCCAGCGAATAGATCATGGCTGATGGATCGATCCCGGTTCCCCGGATTGCACTCCAGTGTGCAGCAGCATCCGTACTCTTAAAAATTGTCCCCGTAACCTTCTTCTCCTCTGGCTGATTTTCTAATTCTGTCCAGTAAAAACTCTCCAGTACATAACCAGCTCTTGGTACACCAATACCGGCATAGACAATGTCAGGAGATACCGGATCAACAACAATATCACTGACCGGCGCACTGAAATAATATTCGCTTTCGTCTGGAAATCCGTTTCTTTTAATCTCCCAGCTGTCACCCCCATCTGTCGACTTAAACACACCGCCACGGGTTGCAGCATAAAGAGTTGCAGGATCTTGGGGGACATAGGCAATATCCTGCACATAATAGGTGGAAAGGCCCTTGTTTTTGAGCTGCCAGGAAGCTCCGTTGTCTCTACTCTTATAAATGCCACCAACATCACAACCCACATAAACAGTATGATCCGCATCATCTACCACTGTTATGGTTGTCAGCCAGCCCCCGCCGCCCGGCCCGAGAAGAGACCAGGAAACCGTAGACTGTGGATGGGACGATAAGAGAAGAAAACAGACTATCGGGACAATTTTACCAGCCCCAGACAAAGGACTCATTAAGCGTTTACTCCTGTAATTTTGTTTTTAATGGATGAATTTTGTCAATTTCCCTGGAGCTCGAACTGTATTTGCTAATGGGAAAAGCACCAATATACTTCCTGGTATGAAAAACCAGGGTAATGGTGTTGACCTTGGGGTTGGTATTGAGTTTTTTTACCAAAGGGAACAGGGAATCAGCCAACTTTCCGGTGAAGGTGCTGTCGGAAAAATGTTCAAAAGAAACAGGCACATGTACATCTATTGAAAAAACAGTACTTTTATCCTGAACCGTAATCTTTCTATAGCTGACAGTCATCGTATCAAGACCGCTCTGCTCTTTCACCTTTGCCGCCAGGGTGTCAATACCTGTAAAATCAGGATCTTTTCCCTGTTTCAAATACAAATTACCAAAGACCAGGCCAAGAATCAGCAGCCCGACAATCCCCCCCAGTACTGGTTTTTTTGTAAAAGACTGCACCTGTGGAAACTTTTCTGTATCAGCAGGCACCACAACGGTTCGGCATAACAGGTCGTGTACCCCTCTTTTCTGGGGATGAAGCACCATGAACAGAGTATTGCCCACAAAGAGCAAACCGACAACCACTAAAAACGCTGTCCCGCCCATGGAAGTATTGGTAATACCCACAGACGAGGCAATGGACTGGCTGACAGCATTGTTATAAAATGGCAGGGTTATGCAGATATAACGGATCAGGGAAACAAACGGCGATATTTTTGCTCCGTCAACAGTGCGTACTGTCAGGGAAAAAACCATTTTAGCAAGGGATGCACTCTTCACCAGCCTGCTCTCAAGTACCATATAATAGAGCGCGCCGAGTATATATCCGGGCAGCCAGGCATGGAGGCCAAGAGAAGCCATAAAGCCGGAAAACGGGTACAATAATCCCATGCCAAGCAGGGCTATGATGATCTGATCAAGAAAAAAAGCCGTGGACTTCTTAAAACATCCCGGTGAAAATTTCTCAGCCCTGCTCTGTTTGGCAGGTAAAGCTGGCTGGCCTTCAGAATCCATTCGTTCTCCAGAGTTTTTTTCTATTTTCTATTTTCTATTTTTGCTTTTTTTGCTTTTTTTGCTTTTTTACTTATTGCTGAAATCTGCCATTTTCTGCAGCACGGTAAGCAGCCGGGAAGCTCCTGAGTAGGGTAAACGCAACCAGACCTCATCAACCTGCTGCCAGATGCTGATTTCCTTGGCACTATAGTCCTGCCCCTCGCCCTTATCAGCACGCATGACAATGATCTGTGTTTCCTGGGTAGCACGCTCGTCTACCATGGCAAGAAAACGGGTAATATCAGC
>RKSL01000019.1 GCA_008633435.1 Candidatus Desulfobulbus rimicarensis
GAAGGAGGAAGATTTGTCCAGAGTTGAATCGTCAGCATAAGAATGAACAGGGTTAAGGGTTGCAGCATGTCGATTTTTTTCTTTGTTGAGTTCTGCAATGTCATGATCAATAGAGGATGCTGTACTCGCCTGAAAAAAGCCAACTAGCCCCAGTACTCCCAACAACATCAAAAAAGAGAGAAAAAATGTAAGGAGTTGCTTTTTGGCGGCTGCCTTTTGTTTTATCTGCCTAACCGGCAGAAGGTTAATATGTACCATTTTAAAACTCTGCCTGCCGTATTGCCAGACCCGCTGCAATAGCCATTTCAGGGGCAATGGCCTTGAGGTAGTTCTGGTCTATCTTTTTTTCATTGAGTTTCATGTTTTCAAAAGGGTTGAAAATAATCACTTCCAGACCTGTCTCGTGTCTTATATACTCTTTAAGTCCCTTCACTTTTGCCCCGCCTCCACTCAATACCAGCTTTGTAAGGGGCGTTTCCGGGTTGATTGACATGTAGAGGTCAATAGCTTTTTTTATTTCCAGCACCCACTGGGTACAGGTTTGGGTGAATATTTCTTCCAGCGCTTTGCTGTGTTCTTCTGCTGTTCGTTGTCCCAGTTTAATCTCTTCTGCTTCTGTAAAATCAATGTCCAGAGTATTTGCGATTTGATCAGTGAGCTGTTCGCTGCCAACCACAACATCACGGGCAAGAACTGAGACGCCAGATGCAATAATGTTGATGTTCATTTTTGAGGCTCCAATATCCACAAGAGCGACATTTGCATCGCTATGAGACGAAACCTCCCAGATATTTTCCAGTGCAAAACCGTCAATGTCCACGAGAACCGGTAGCAGTTTCTGCTCCTGGAGCATATCAAGATAGTCATCAATGACTTCCTTTTTTGCGGCAACAAGCATTATTTCATTACGGCTGTTTTCGTCAATGGCCTCTCTGATAACCTGATAATCTATATAGACATCATCAATGTCAAAAGGTATGTACTGTTCTGCTTCGTCAACGATATATTCAGCAAGTTCTTCTTCATCCATCGCTTCAAGGCTGATCTTTTTGACGATGACTGAATATCCAGAAATTGAAATCCCAACGCGTTTGTTCTTTATTTTCAGGTTTTTGAACAGTTCCACAAGAGCCTTTGCCACATCTTCAGGCTCTTGCAACACGCCATCTTCAACGCATCCTTCCGGAAGTGCTGCACTGCCGAGGCTGACCACCTGATACGTGGTACCGACTTTCTGGAGTTGACAGATCTTTACAGAGTGGGATCCGATGTCTACTCCAACGATGAGTTTGTCTTTTTTTGCCATGCTTTATGTTATGAGAGTTTAGTGTTCCTCAAAGCAACTGGTACCAACCTGTTGCGCGAACGGCTAAGTATAAATTTTTGTACAGCTATTACTATAAGGTCACAAAAAAATAGCTTTGTCAAGCAAACCATGTATTTTTTTTCAATTCTTTCTTAAAAAACAGGACTATATCTGGATTAATCACGTTGTACTCCACAATATGTTGTGGTCATATATCTATTAAGAGCATATTTTGTATATTCTGGATACGCTTGTATAATAAATGTTCCTTGAGTTTTTTTCTGGTTTCGGATACTTTTTAATAGTTTATCTTCACTTCAAAGTCACAGGTATGATGCATGTCAAATTTTCGTCGAACACAAAAGAAATCCACTTTTCGTGAATATACTGAAGCAATTATCATTGCCTTTGTTTTAGCTTTTTTTATTCGCACTTTTATTGTACAAGCGTTTAAAATCCCTTCTGGCTCCATGTTGCCGACGTTGCAAATCGGGGATCACATCCTTGTAAGTAAGTTCTCGTATGGAGTTAAAATGCCTTTTTCCGGAAAGGTATTAATCCCGGTTTCAGATCCCGAGCCAAATGATATTGTTGTTTTTGAATTTCCAAGAGATCCTCAACTTGACTATATTAAACGAGTTATTGCCGTTGCTGGTGATAAGGTTGAGGTGCGTGATAAGAAAATATACATTAATGGCAAACCCTTTAATGATCAGCATGGTGTTTTTTCAGACCCGCATATCATACCTGCTTCATCAGGACCTCGAGATAATTATGGCCCTGTAACCGTTCCGCCCCATCATATTTTTGTCATGGGTGATAATCGTGATAATTCTTTTGATGGCCGTTTTTGGGGATTTGTTGATCTTAACGCTGTACGAGGCAAGGCTTTTTTGATTTATTGGTCGTGGGATGTTCGTAAACCGTTGTTATCTGTTGACCGGTTCGCTTCTGTACGTTGGAGTCGAATCGGCGACCTTCTCCACTGATTGTCGTTTATTATGGCTACTGGATATTTTTTTTCGCACCGGCACATCCTGGGCATTGATCATCTGTCCCCGGAAGATATTGATCACATCCTCAATACTGCAGAGTCGTTTAAAGAAATATCAGCTCGGCCGATCAAAAAAGTTCCAACGCTTCGCGGTAATACCATAATCAATTTGTTTTTTGAGCCGTCCACCAGGACACGTCTTTCTTTTGAGGTTGCGGCCAAAAGAATGAGTGCTGATACGTTTGGGATATCCGCCTCCACCAGTTCTGCCACCAAAGGGGAAACCCTCATAGATACTGCCCGTAATATTGCGGCCATGCATCCGGATATTATTATTATCCGCCATGCTTTTTCCGGATCGCCCCATCTGCTCGCCCGTCACGTTGATGCAGCAGTTATCAATGCCGGGGATGGTACCCATGAGCATCCTTCACAGGGGCTGCTTGACATGTTAACGGTTCGTGAGCATAAGCTGAGGCTTGATGGTCTTAAAATTGCGATTATCGGCGATATTCTTCATAGCAGGGTGGCTCATTCAGATATTCTCGGCTTTACCAGTATGGGGTCGCAGGTTTATGTGTATGGCCCGGCAACATTGATTCCGCCGGATCTCGACAAGCTTGGTGCGGTGGTTTGCTCAAGCCTTAAAGAGGCTGTGCAGGATGCTGATGTGGTCATGACCCTGCGGATTCAGAAAGAGAGGCAAAATGACCCGCTTATTCCTTCTTTTCGTGAGTATGCCCAGTGCTACGGCGTTACCAGAGAGGTCGCGTCCTGGGCTAAACCGGATGCGCTTATCATGCATCCAGGCCCGATTAATAGAGGGATAGAGCTGATGCCTGATGTGGCAGATGGTTCGCAGTCTGTTATTTTAGAGCAGGTAACTAATGGTGTGGCTGTCCGCATGGCGTTGCTCTATCTGGTCATGGGGAATAGTTGAAAATGAAGTTCCAGGCTGGTCGTATTTTTTGTCTGAGTGCAGCAGAGGTCTCAGGTTGACGAGAAAACAGGGGTAAGGCATGGCTCGTTCAGTGGTAATAAAAAATGGCCGGATTATTGACCCGGTAAATGATGTAGACGGGATTGCCGATTTATTGATCCTCGATGGCCGGATTGCTGCTCCAGGTGATGCTGTGCCCGACGATGTTGAGTGCATTGATGTCTCCGGGTGTTGGGTTGTTCCCGGGCTGATTGATATGCATGTCCATTTGCGAGAACCGGGTGAAGAATACAAAGAGGATATACTTTCCGGGGCCAGGGCTGCTGCCAGTGGAGGATTCACAGGTGTTGCCTGTATGCCCAATACCCGTCCGGTCAACGATTGCCGAGCTGTTACCAGTATGATCCTCACCCAGGCTGCGCAGGCATCCTGCAGGGTATATCCGGTGGGTGCGATCAGTAAAAAGAGTCGGGGTGAAAGCCTTGCAGAGTTTGGCGAGATGAAAGAGGCTGGCATTGTCGCTGTAAGTGATGACGGGCTCCCTGTTCGCGACAGTCAACTCATGCGACGGGCTTTGGAGTATGCCAGTGATTTCGGGTTGGCTGTTATTTCTCACAGTGAAGAGCCTTCAATGAGCCACGGGGTGATGAATGAAGGCGTGGTTTCAACCCGTCTTGGCTTGAAAGGTATTCCTGCGGCTGCCGAGGCCATTATGGTGTACCGGGAAATTGCGCTTGCCGAATATACAGGTCAGCAGGTGCATATTGCCCATGTAAGTACAGCAATGAGTACCGAGCTTATTCGTTCTGCCAAGGCGCGGGGAGTGCAGGTAACGGCTGAGACCACTCCACATTATTTTACCCTTACCGACGAAGCGGTTGATGGATATAATACCAATGCCAAAATGAACCCTCCCCTGCGCAGTGAAAAAGATCGTCAGGCGATTCGTCAAGGGCTTGCAGACGGCACTTTTGACGCCATTGCCACCGACCATGCCCCCCATTCAATTCTGGAAAAAGAAGTTGAGTTTGATCAGGCCATGAATGGAATTATCGGTCTGGAAACATCGTTGCCTCTTGCGCTTGCCCTGGTGAGAGACGGTCACATTGATGAACAGCAACTCATATCCTTGATGTCAACTAATCCGGCAAGAATTCTTGGCCTTGAGGCTGGCACATTGGCTGTGGGTGCTGTTGCAGATGTCACTGTGATACATCCCGATCTTGGTTTTACCTATACAGAAGATCAGGTCGTCTCCAAGAGCAAGAATTCTCCTTTTTTGGGCTGGAAACTGCAGGGGCGGGCTGTGTTGACAGTTATGGGAGGTGCGATCACCCATAACCTGTTGCAATAAGTTTTTTAGACAGTGCCTGTCCACATATGGACTGGATAGGCACTAGACAGCTTTTTCTTGCCTCTCCCAATCCTGGCAAAGCGGGATTTTCCGGGTAATTGTGACGCTTTCCGGCGTTACTTCGGCGCGGTAGACCAATATTTGAACGCCGTTTTGCTGTGCAGTTTCCAGCGTATCTGCATACAGCCTGTCAATTTCATGGGCAGGGCGAAAGCATGAGCCATCGGCCCGCTGGACACAAAAAAGTACTGCCGCCTGAGTTTTCGGGGTTATGAGCTGCTCAAGTTCTTTGAGATGTTTCGTGCCTCGCGCAGTGACTGCATCGGGAAAAATGGCAACATTGTCTTCTACGAGTGAGCAGTTCTTGACCTCAATATATACGGGGCCGTTTTTTGTCTGCACTAGAAAGTCCAGTCGGCTTTTGTCTGAAACCTTGATTTCCGGACGGATTGATTCGATCGTGCCAAAATCATTGATTATACCGTTTTCCAGGGCTTCTCTAACGATCTTGTTGGTCAAGGAAGTATTGACACCAATCCAGATATTCTTTTTTTGTACCATTTCAAGAGTCCAGGCGTACTTACGGTTTGTATTCTCTGATTTTGAGATAATGACCGGGCTGCCCGGCTCTGCACAGCCTCTCATGGATCCGGAATTGGGGCAATGCACAGTCAGTTCTTGGCCATCATTAAGGGCGATATCTGCGAGGAAACGTTTGTAACGTTTGATTAACGTCCCTGTCTGGCGAGTTTTCGGGATAAGCATTGGTAAATTTCCTGGCTGGTTACGGATTAATCTTTCGGCAGAGCCGGATTTCGTTTATAATAATCAAATTTTTAAAAAAGTCCATTTGGCGCAAAACTCAACCCTGTCCTTTTGTAAAAGGTTGGATTACAGAAAACCGCACTAGAATGTCCAGGTTAGGGCGGCAAAGACTTATCGCAAAGGAGATGTACACCATGAAACTTGGAATCAACGGCCTTGGCAGAATCGGTAAACTTTCGCTGTGGCATCACGTTTCCCGGAAACATTTTTCCGGTCTTGTTGTTAACCTGGGGCGTCAGGTTGGCACCGGAATTGAAGATATAGCAGCCACCATTGAAAAAGACTCCAGTTATGGCAGGCTTGCCACCTACCTGCATGGTCATAAAGGCGGGCGGGTTATCGAAAACCTTAACGAGCAGGCCGGCACCATGACCGTTGATGGCGTACCCGTAACGGTATTACGCGAGGCTCGAAATCCCAAAGATATTCAATGGCAGGAAAATGATGTCCGTATGGTGGTGGACACCACTGGCGTCTTTAAAGACCCCACTGCAGACGCGGAAGAAGGCTGGGGGTCTGTCCGCGGGCATCTACAGGCAGGCGCGGAAAAAGTCATGGTTTCGGCCCCTTTTAAGATCAAATCCAAGGGGATTGACATGCCCGATGATGCCATAACTACCGTTATGGGCATTAATGATGATGATTATAAACCCGAACAACACTCTATAATATCAGCTGCTTCCTGTACGACAACCTGTTTGTCCTACATGATCAAACCATTGATGGATCATTTTGGTGCTGATCGGATGATGTCTGCCTCCATGGTTACTGTGCATGCGGCAACAGGAAGCCAGAAAGTCCTTGATAGCGTACCCAAGGCCGGGGTGACAGATTTACGGAAAAATCGATCTATTATCAATAATATAATATTGACAACAACAGGTGCTGCCAAGGCTTTGGCCCTCGTTATTCCCGAAATGAAATCCATTGGCTTTATCGCTGAATCTGTACGGGTACCAACGGCCACTGGATCGTTGATTGTTCTGGTGTTGAATTTACAGGATGATCTGGAAAATCCCATTAAACGGGGGTTGATCAACTCGATTTATAAAGATTATGCCGGCTCGACAAAATATCTGGAGTATGCGGCCGGGCAAAATGTCTCTTCTGATATTGTCGGTACCCCCGAAGCTGCAGCAGTTATTGAATCAACGGAAACCCATACCCGGACAGCATCAATCAGTGTTAATCTGAACCAGATAAAAACCTGCAATTTTAAACCAGGTGATGTGCCTCCTGTACTTGAAGTTCCTGTAACACAAGCGGTTATTTATGGCTGGTATGATAATGAACTGGGCAGTTATACGAATATGCTCGGTGATCTGACCGTGTCCGTTGCAGAACGGATGGTGTGAAATACGTCAGGCCAGGGCAGCGGATCTAACCGGCCTTTGTGTCCTTGAACATAAGGGCATGCTTTCTCCCTGGTCAATCAGGCAGCTTGAAGCAGAGCTTTGTCATGGTGCCGGATTGCTGCTTGTGGCTATATGCGGGCAAACTCTGGCAGGCTATGTTGCTTACCGAGTGTTGCCCCCTGAGGCAGAGTTGTTGCGGCTGGTTGTCTTGCCCGGGTATCGCCGCCTGGGTATTGCCACATCGTTGTTGGATAAGGGAATACAATCCCTTGTTGGGCAAGGGATTGCTGTCTGCTTCCTTGAGGTGCGAGGCTCCAATCAGTCGGCGCGAGCCCTGTATGGTCATTGCGGTTTTATGGCGGTGGGCATGCGAAAAAGTTATTATCACCACCCTGAAGAGGATGCGGTTGTCATGCAACTTGACATGAACGAATTGGCGGAGGGAATATGAAAACAATTCGGGATATGAATATATCCGGAAAAAGAGTACTGATCCGGGTCGATTTTAATGTGCCCATGGATGAAAATGGGACGATCACTGATGATCTGCGTATTCGAACTGTTTTGCCGACCATTCATTACGCCCTGGAGCAGGGGGCAAAGGTTATTCTCTGTTCCCACATGGGACGTCCTAAAGGGCAGCGAATTGAAGAGTATTCCTTGAAACCTGTTGCCGCCTATTTAGCGAACATTTTAGAGCAGCCGGTGATCCTGGCACCTGATTGTATCGGGAGTGAGAGCGAAGCTGTTGTTGCGGCAATGGAGGCCAGTGATGTGGTGATGCTGGAAAATCTTCGTTTTCATGCCGAGGAGCAGGGCAATGACCCGGAGTTTGCCAGACAACTTGCCTCCCTTGCTGATGTGTATATAAATAATGCCTTTGCCGTGTCTCATCGAGCCCACGCCTCAGTTGTTGGCGTCCCTGAATATTGCGTCGAAAAGGCAGCTGGCTTCCTGCTTCAGAAAGAAATGGACTATTTTCATCGATCCATTGACAACCCTGCCCGGCCCCTGGTGGCCATCGTTGGTGGCGCCAAAGTGTCGAGCAAGCTGGGAGCATTAAAAAATATGCTTGATAAGGTCGACTGCATGCTCATCGGTGGCGCAATGGCCAATACGTTTTTGAAAAGTCAGGGCTATGAGGTCGGCAGATCCAAGGTTGAAGATGATCTGCTCGATGATGCCAGGGCATTACTTGAGCAGGCTGCAAAAAAAGAGGTCAAAGTCTATTTGCCTGTCGATGTTATTGCCGCAGAAAATTTCGCTGCAGATGCGGTAAGCAAACAGGTCACCATACAGGATGTTCCAGCGCAGTGGATGGCACTTGACGTAGGCCCGGCCACTGTTATCTGTTTTACCGAGGTGCTGGCCGATGCCCGAACCATACTATGGAACGGGCCCATGGGGGCTTTTGAAATGGATGCCTTTTCCCGTGGGACAATGGCACTTGCCCATGCCGTAGGTGCAGCCCATGCCCTCAGTATTACCGGTGGTGGAGATTCCAATGCAGCAGTAAAAAAATCAGGTGAAGCCGACAATATTTCATATATGTCCACCGGAGGCGGGGCTTTTCTGATGTTGATGGAAGGCAAAGAGTTGCCAGGCGTCGTTGCTCTGGAAGGACAATAATCATGTACCCCGTGAGGAGGCAGTATAATGGCACGAATCCCGCTGATTGCCGGTAACTGGAAAATGTACCTTTCTCTTGCAGAAGCCGTTGACCTTGGCCGGGCTGTTGCTGCTTCCTGTGCGGATCTGAAAAATCGGCAAGTGATGATTGCGCCAACGTCTGCTGCACTGGCAGCTGTTTCGGCAGCAACACAGAGTTCTACTGTTAAGCTGGCTGCTCAAAATAGCGGATGGGAAAAAGAAGGTGCTTTTACCGGCGAGAACTCACCCGTCATGTTAAAAGACCTTGGTGTTTCCATGGTTATCCTTGGGCATTCAGAACGCCGCCATATTTTTGGCGAGAGTGATGCGATGGTTAACCGTCGTTTGTTAGCGGCTCTGAATTTTGGATTGCAACCTATCCTGTGTGTCGGTGAGCAGCTCGCAGACCGTGACCAGGGAAATACCTTTGCTGTCGTTGAGAATCAACTTCGGGCAGGGCTGGAAGGGGTGAGCTCAACGCAGCTTGATCAGGTAGTCGTGGCGTATGAACCGGTTTGGGCGATAGGTACAGGGAAAACCGCTACAAAAGAACAGGCTCAGGAGGTTCACGCCTTTATCCGGGAAAAAATCGAAACCCTGTATGAAAAAAACCTTGCCGGAGAAATTAGAATATTGTATGGTGGCTCGGTTAAACCGTCGAATGTTGATGCACTTATGGGTCAGGCCGATATAGATGGGGCCCTGGTAGGTGGTGCAGCACTGGATGCTGAATCCTTTGATCGGATCATACATTTTAAATGACAACTATACTGACAATAATACATATCCTGGTATCGCTCTTTCTGATTGGTATTGTGCTTTTGCAGCACGGTAAGGGGGCTGATGTCGGCGCAACATTTGGTGGATCAAGCCAGGCATTAATGGGCACAGAAGGGGCTGTACCTCTTTTGAACAAAATAACAACATTTGCTGCTATTGTGTTCATGGGTACATCTGTAACTCTTGCCTATTTATCGGCTCATCAAAGTACAGGCACGGTTATGACCAGTGTCAAAGTGGATCAGGCGACTGTTCCGGTTGCAGATAAAACTCCAGTGACCATCCCTGTACCTGCGGCGATCAATACAACCCAGCCTGCCCCAGCTGAGGAAAAAGCAAAAACAGAAAAGTAAGAAATATGAAATAAAAATATGTGTGCCGAAGTGGTGGAACTGGTAGACACGCTGTCTTGAGGGGGCAGTGGCCCACGGTCGTGCGAGTTCGATTCTCGCCTTCGGCACCATTTTTATAAAGCCGTAAACTACAGATATCTGTGGTTTACGGCTTTTTTTGTTTTTATGGACTGTATAGATTATTCTGAATAAACGGTGTTGTAGACTCGATATTAACGGATTTTTTATTCAGTTAAGGGGATTCCATGGCCAGTACAATGCAACCATTCCGGAAACTGTCGTGGCTACTTTGCCTGTTGTCTTTTTTGATGCTGTGTTCTGCTGTTGGCACAGACCTGGAAGCCATAGAACTCTCTGGGCAGGGGAGGATGTCGCCATCAACAGAAGTAGTCGCTCTTGGTAAGCAAATCTTTCGGCAGGGACGTCTTAATGATGGAGTGCCTGTCGAAGCGTATGTAAAGGGTGATATGAAGGTCTTGGGTACCCAATTCACCTGTCTGGATTGTCATGGACGGAGTGGTATGGGGGGAGCAGAGGGCAGGACATTCACCCCTGCCGTTAATCCGGCAGCATTGTTTATGCCCGCAAAGGAGTGTATTTAGCCCGCATATTTCACAAGTCCATTCGTCGAGGGCTTTTTTTCTGTTATGGCGGCATAGTATGACCTGTGACTCATATTTTGCAAACCAGGTGGCTCCAAATTAATTGTAATCCAGCCCTGAAGAGGAAAAAACGTCCCCTTTTGAAGTAATAATAATCATTACTTGTCAATCTGACGGGCTTACCCATATTTTTTTTCGGTTCAAGAAATACTTAAATACGAACCGGCATCCGCTGTAAGTTGCTATACACCTGATTGAAAAGATCCATATA
>RKSL01000283.1 GCA_008633435.1 Candidatus Desulfobulbus rimicarensis
AATTCTTTGGGTGAATCACCGGCAGGAAGCAGTTTTTCTCGGTTATATTGTTATAGTATGGCTTATTTTGAACGCTGTTTTTACGTTAAAGAGTCCTTTGTCATCCCGTAATCAACATGGAAGAAAAAAAAATGATTGGTTTGCCAGGTTTTTTACCCTCAAGGGCGTATTGGTCTTGTTAATTTTTTTAGTACTTTTTTTGTTGCCTCAGCAGGAATTGTTCCGAAAATGGCTACATCAGTTTTTTGTATGTAACTATGGAAACTCTGAACAGTTATTTTTTTTAAATTGGGTCGACCTGTTTACAGGCAAACATGCCAGTTCATTGAGAGTGAAAGATACTTTGGGGATGACTGGTATTCTCATGCTTTTGATTACTGTACCTTATCTCCTGTTGGGTGGAAACAATGAATCGCTGGAACGGAAAGTACGGATTTATGTTCTCGCTATGCTCCCTTTCATAGGGTATTTTGTACCTCTTTTTCATTATGTATGGGCATCCAATATAAAATTTGGAACATATTATCGCCTTTGTTATTCTTCAATGTTCTGGTTGTTATTTGCTGATTTTCTCTTTGGCTTGGAACGATTTTTTTCGGGTTTGATAGAGCAAAAAAAATGATTCTTACATATTGTCGTATGCCGTCTTTGTTGCGTAGAAATGCTTTCTTTATTGTCTCTCTTATATGTATTCTTGGACTCAGTTCTATTCGTTCATTTCCTGTATACGGTAAGCTTGACTTTATTGTACTTAATGGTCGTAGCTGGTGGCTCCCCCTGAAGCCGATGATTGAAGAAATAATGTCTCAGGGAGACAAGGTGATTTTGTCTGATATGATAACCTGTACCATTCTACGGGGTGTTTTTGGCCAGAGAGCTGTAGCGTTTAGATTTGATCTCCAGTATAACCATGTCCACGTTGAAGACTTTCTTGATGCTAATAGAGAGCGGGTGATGCCCTTTGGAGCAGTCAGTCTATTATTGAAAGACAGACTGGATTATCCCACCCCGCAGAATTCACCAGCTCGTTACAGCAGGTCGGTACTTCAAACCTTGGTTGATGGCGCAAAAATGACAGTTCAGAGGAGAAATAATCCCCAGGAAGGAGGTAGTTATCCCTACAGATGCCTTATTAATCTACACGGGTTTGAGTCTTCATGGGTTCCCGCAGAGACTGGCCACTGGCCAGAAAGGTGGTCTAAGCCATACCTGCTGTATGAATTTCAGGGAAAGCATGGTAAAGAGATAGAGCCGTTACTCAAGAAGAACCTTCCTCAGAACTGTATGGTGTATTTTTAGAAAAAAGTTAAAATGGCGTTTTCAACCGACTCTGTTAAAATGTTTTAAAAAATATGGTAAAAACTTTTTTCTCTTTTTTTCAATCGATTCTATCCCATCGACAGTTAATCTTGGCTATGGCCAGGCGGGAAGTCAAAGGACAATATGCCGCCTCTGTGCTTGGGACGGCATGGACATTTATACATCCCTTGGTTTTGATTTTTGTTTTCTGGTTTGTCTTTAGTGTGGGGTTTAAGGCTAAACCTATGAATAATGTACCCTTTGTTGTCTGGCTCACAGCGGGTATGATGCCTTGGTTTTTGTTTGCAGATATTTTGGCAACTTCAGCCGGAATCGTTGTAGGACATGCAAATTTAATTAAAAAAACGCTTTTTCCTTCCCAGGTTCTTCCCATGGTGAGAATTGTCGCCGGGTTGGTAACGCATTTTGTTTTTTTGATACTTCTTGTTGGGCTTCTTTTATTTCAGCATATTTCATTCACGTTGTATTTCTTTCAGTTTTTTTATTATTCTCTTTGCCTTTGCCTGTTTGTTCTCGGCCTCTCTTGGATTGTTTCTTCTTTGAATGTGTTTCTTCGGGACATCTCTCAAATGGTAGCCGTTGTTGTTCAGGTTGGCTTTTGGGTGACGCCTGTTTTCTGGGATCTGCAGATTATGCCGAAAAAGGCGCAACTGATATTAAAACTTAATCCCATGTATTATATTGTACAGGGATACCGAGATTCCTTTATTTATGGTGTGGGGTTCTGGCATCACCCCTATCAGACCGTGTATTTTTGGGTGGTCTGTATAGCGATGCTTTTCCTGGGAGTGTATGTCTTTCAGCGTCTCAAACCTCAATTCGCCGATGTCTTATAGGATGTTTTGGTTGTTTCTTTTTAGGTGGCAAATTTGAACTCAAAGCACATTATCAGCTTAGATGGGGTGGGGAAGGCCTATCGTGTCTACAGTCGTCATCTTGACCGGGTACGAGAGGCATTGTTACCCAACTCCCGGAAACTCCATCAGGAATTTCATGCTCTTTCAGATATCTCCTTTGCAATTGGCAAGGGAGAAACTGTTGGTATTATTGGTCGTAATGGCAGTGGTAAGTCAACGTTATTACAGGTTATTTGTGGAATTTTGCAGCCAAGTTCAGGCTCTGTCGCTGTACGGGGGCGTATTTCAGCTTTACTTGAGTTGGGAGCTGGTTTTAACCCAGAATTTTCCGGCAGGGAAAACGTGTTTCTTAACGGTTCAATTCTTGGCTTAAGCAGGGAAGAGATTGAGAACTGCTTTTCTGATATTGAATCTTTTGCAGGTATTGGTGACTTTATTGACCGGCCTGTGAAAACGTATTCAAGCGGTATGTATGTCCGGCTAGCCTTTGCAGTGGCTATAAATGTTAATCCGGACATTCTCATAGTTGACGAGGCGTTATCTGTTGGCGATACGTTATTTCAGGCAAAGTGTTTTGCCAAGTTTAAACAGTTTCAGGAGCAGGGAGTAACCATTCTTTTTGTTACGCACTCCATGGATCTTGTTACAAGATATTGCTCACGTGCATTTTTGCTCGAGAAGGGTCAGTTGCTCAAAATGGGAGCTGCCAAAGAGGTGGTAGATAAATACAACCGATTGCTTGTTGAACGAGCAGCTCCGGATGGATCTTCTGAAGAAGCGGAGACAGAGGAAGAACCTTTTGATGACCAAATCCCTGACACCAGAGAGTCAAGGCTGCTTGACCATATGAAAAGCAGTGAGCATGAATTTCAGCTTAATCCTGATGAGAATCGCTATGGTAATGGTAAGGCACGTATCGAGAAAGTTGGTATTTATGACCTTGATGGGTGTCCACAACAGACTTTAAGGCATGGTCAGCGTTATTTGATTGCGATGCGGGTGAACTTTCTGGAAAACCTTGATAATCCTGTTTTTGCTTATACAATAAAGGACGTTAAAGGTTTTGATATATCAGGAACCAATACATTCTTTCATGATATTGATACCGGTTCCGTCTCCTTGGGGGAAGTCAGGAAAATAACCTTTGAACAGCGTATTATGTTGAATGCAGGGGCATATCTTCTTTCTTTTGGTTGT
>RKSL01000130.1 GCA_008633435.1 Candidatus Desulfobulbus rimicarensis
CAATTTTTACATAAATAGTTTTCACACTCTGCTAAATGAAATATTTTGTGTTGAGCGTCAGCTCGAATTATTTGGTGTATTGAGGACGGAGTGTTTATCTGGGTTGTGACTACCTTTTTTCGACGACTCAGTAGAACAATAGCTTGCTTTTTAATATAAAGAAATGGTGGGGCAATATATTGTTCAAGAAAATCCCCAATTCTGTTAGTGAATTTTTCTGGAAATATAGGCCGTTCTCCTTCTACTCGCCAAAAAATTAATCCTGTTAACAGTGCAAAAATAAAATTTGGCAGCCACATACCTATTATCAGTGGTAGAACCATCTCTTCAACAAGGGATCCACAAAAAGTGAATGTGATGTAGTAGAGGACAAAAAAACCAAGCCCCAGTGGAATTCCTGCGGCTTTACGACCAGGCCCTGCTTGAAGCCCCAAAGGAATACCAAGGATTGCAAGAATAAAACACCCGACCGGTAGCACCATCCTCTGCTGGTATTCTGTGAGATATTTAAGGCTTTGTTCTGGACTGTTTTTGTAAAAATCTGCAGTTTGTAAAAGTTGGGCCTGGGTCATAGCGCCGCGGCTTAGATGGGTAACATCATCGCCATCAACGCGGGTTGGTGGCTTGAGTGGAATCTGCAACTGGTAGCGTGCAAAGCGTATGATCTGGTTGTCTGGACCGTCAGTACTATGTAATGTGCCATTTTGCAGCACAATGGTGACTGACATATCCTGGACATTTGCGGTCATTTTACCATGCTGAGCCATGGTGATGATGGGTTGTTGTCTGTTGCGCATATCTGAGACAAAGACTCCAGTCCAGTTGTCTTTATCATCAACCTGATCAACATAGACCACAAGGTCACCTAGAGCTTCCGTGAATTTTCTCTCTTTAATCCCCTTGTCAATTTTTTCTTTTGCCAGTTGAAACATGAGCTGCTGCATGGCAACTTCACCGGCAGGAATTAATTTAATTGAAAAATACCCGGAAATTCCAGCAATAACAGCGGCAACAAGGACAACAGGAGGCAACATCTGGCGAAGACTGATCCCACAGGCTTTAAGACCAAGAATTTCACGATCATTTGTTAATCTTGTAAATCCAATAATTACTCCGGTCATACCAGCCATGGAAAGAACGTAGAGCAGCATGTGTGGGAAAATATAGGAGAAAAGTCGTATAAAGTCTGGAAAGCTGATGCCGAGTTCAAGGACTACTTCCAGCAAAGGAATAAGCCGTACAAGAAAAAAAACACCATACAGGATCAAAAAACTGGCAAAAAAAGGAGCAAGGAGTTCTGTGGCAATATAGCTGTACAGAAGAAAAGGAAGTCGTATGGACGGCATGGAATATCTACAGAGTGAACAGTGAATCAGTCAGTTGTCCATTCTGCAACGCATAAGGTTTTGCAGAATGGACATATCTGGAAAATCCAAAAGTATTTTTTATTATTGGCCATTCTTAATAACACTGGTGATGTTTGCATTGATCCAGTGTTGATCCCACCAGTCTACGGGAGATACAAAAATTCCATGAATGAGAATGGAAAAATGAAGATGGTCGCCCCCGGCAAGTCCTGTGGCACCAGAATGAGCAATAAGTTCATCTTTTTCCACTATATTGCCTACCTGGGTGTCAATACTGCTTAGATGCGAGTAGAGGCTGCTAAGCCCCTGGCCATGATCGATAATGACCATATTACCGTAGATCCCAAGGTAATCGGCATAAATAACCTTTCCCTTGTTGGCAGCTTTTATACCTACCCGGGCAGTTGAGGCTATATCCATACCAAGGTGTGTTTGATGATCTACCGGGCGTCCCTGATAATAATAGGTACGTTGGTCTGCATAACCTGCTCTACCGGCTCCGGGCATACGGATAAACCGATCATGCCAAAGCTGCTCAGAAACTGTGTTTTCGCAGATTTTGGCGATTTGCCGGGCATTTTTTTGGCGAATGGTGTTGTTAATATAGAGATACTGCTCAAGTTCTGTACCTGTTAACTCTGGATAATGCTCCTGAAACTCAGGGAGTTTCTTTTTCAAAAAACCACCACTGACGTTAATCCGGTCTTTTTTCTCCTTGGCCTTTTTAAAGTGCATGGAGAAAACAGCTTTGCCCTTATTGCCAGCCTGGTCTTCAGCTATGACCAGACTCTTTTCAGGTTTAAAACTATTCCAGGGAAGAGCAATATAGGCAATAAACTGGTTTTTACTAGTATTGAGGGGGTAGCCTTGAAAAAATGTAGAGTCAATCAATACACCATGCTGTTGGGTAGGTTCTGAGATACTGTAGACAACAATCCCACTGCTTCCAGGTTTAATATATTGTTGTGCATGGGTGATGGTGACTTTTGGAGGTTTGGTATCAATGGTTACTGGCAGCCGGACAACAGTACTGTTGCCTTTAAACATGCCGTTCAAAGAAAAATCCCGAACAGTAACCACGAGTTCTGCCTTGCCCTCTTTTGCTCCTACCCGGGCAAGATCAAGCAGAATTTTTTCAACTACTGTTTTTGGCCCTGCCTGGGTGAACCAGGCTTTGCGTGGAAAACTCTTATTGAAAAGTTGATAAATACCACCATCTTGCTCTAAGGTAATAAGAATTTGCTGAAGACCACTTTTTTTATCAACTGCAGTGAAGGGGAGCTCGACTGGGCCGCCCAGAAAAGAAATGTTTTTCTGCAAACTCAGTTGGGGCTTTTCTGTTTCAAAGAGAATGAACCCCGCAGCTCCTGCGATTGTCAGCAGCAGTAGAAGCAAGGTAAAAAGAATTTTTTTTCCCATTCCACCTCTGCGGGAAAAGGTGCGGGTTCGGCGTCTATTTATTCGTGCCATGGTCTATTGTTGAAGTATCCTCAAGGGGAAGAAAAAAGTTTATGTTCTCAGTATGCTCCAGTTCTTTATTTGTAAGAGTAAAGAGCCGAAGATCGAGTGGGATAGTTCTCATATTTTTTAATCAACTATAAAATCTACCAGAATTACCAGTACAATGGAATGAAAAAGTATGTACAGACGGAGAGGGCGTGCATTATAATAAATAAGTTGATGATTCAAAAAACCTTGAATGTTAGGTTATCTTGTGCCTGTCCCCAAATGGTCTTTTTGTCCGATCTCTGCGTCATGCTCAAAAAAATAATGATCGGAATATTAGTCAGATGCCTGCGCTTATTTTTTTCGCAATCCTCGGAGTCTCCCGTCGGTCGCGTACCTGACCACGAACAAAAATCCTCATTTTTGGACAGGCACTATCTAGTATAAATAGTTGCTGTTGGTTACAAACGTGATGGTCTCGTAAAAAGCTCGAAACGGTAAAATCGCATCTAATGATTTCAACATGTTGCGATATACAAAAACGCTAAATTTTGAGTTTTTACGAGTCCAACAAACGTGACTTTAGAAGGTAACCAAGACAAAAACGTAACCGTTCATCAAGGTGTATCCTTGATAGTACACAAAAACCACACAGGTGCCTCTAACTTCCCACCAACTTGCGAGAACAGCTATGATTTCTCTGCGTTATGCCCATGAACAAGTAGGTCGTCTTGAACCACTTCCCCCTGTTCCCTGTGCTCTTAAGTTATGTTTGGGGGCTGTCTGCAGTGAAGATATTCATGCAATTGTTGACTGCCCTTCAATGGACTCTTCCTTAAAGGATGGTTTTGCTGTTGTTTCTTCTGATGTTGCCATGGCCTCAGAAGAAAGCCCTGTATCACTCTGTGTTGCCGGAAGTGTTTGTGCTGGCGATGATTTTTTTAATGAATATCTCAAGCCGGGACACGTTGTCCGTCTGATGACGGGAGCGGCTATTCCCAAGGGTGCTACAGCTGTGCTGGCCTCAGAGTTCTGCCGAGAACAGTGGAATTCTATTTCAGCTCTTGCTGATGCACAACCAGATCGGAATATTTTGCATCAGGGGAGTGATATTTCAATGGGACAGCGCATTGTCCAGAAAGGTGAAGTCTTGAGTGCTGCTCATTTGGGGCTGATTGCAGCTGCCGGAGTGAATACAGTCTCCTGTTATTTGAAACCCAGGGTAGTGATTGCGGCAACAGGGAGTGAGTTGGTTCTTCCGGGAGAATACGTTGAGCCAGGAAAAGTAGCCGCCAGTAATATGGTTACAGCGGCAGCGGAACTGTCGTCACTTGGTCTACATGTGCAAACAGTTGTACTTCGCGATAATCTGGATAATTTGCAGGCACGGTTTCAACGCATCATCAGGCAGGCTGAAGTGCTTATTACCTGCGGAGGCATACTTGATGGGGATAAGGATTTTACTTTGCAGGCTCTGGAAGCAATTGGCATGGAAATAATTTTTCATCGTGTGCGAATAGGTCCCGGAAAAGGTGCCTGTATGGGAAGAGTTGGGCAGACAGTTGTTTTTAATCTTCCGGGAGGACCACCATCAAATCATGTGGCATTACAACTCCTGGCTCTTCCTGGTGTGCGTCGATTGATGGGACACAGTGATTTCCTTCCGGTACAAAGAAAGGCCACTGTGTCAGAAGAGTTGCATGGACAATCTGATTGGACACAGCTTGTCTACGCTCAAGTGCAATTTAAAAACGATAGACTTCAGGCGTTCCCGGTACGTGGCCGAGACCGGCTTGGTATACTGGCAAGAGCAAATGGATTGATTTGCCTGCCCGAAGGATCTGCAAAAATAGAAAAAAATGCTCTGGCAACCATCTGGATGTACAGAGAGATTTTGTAGCCATTTTTATGGTACGACGTCAAGCTTATTGAGTGAACAGTGAATATTTTGATACTGAAAATACTATGGAAAATCAAGTAACGCTAGTTCAGGAAACAGTTGTGCTGACTCCTGATGGCTCAACACGCCGACAAGAATGCCTTGCCATTGAAATGCCCTATACCGTTGCCCTCAATGATGAAGAAATTGGTGCATCAATGGTTCTTGAAACTGCACTGGAAGAGTTTGGTGCGGGGTTTCTGTTTGGTCAGGGCTATATAACCGAAGTAGGTCAAGTACGAGAAGTGTTGGTTTGCCCGGAAGGACGGATTTCTGTTCATGCTGATGTTGACGAAGAGTCAAGGCCAAAAGAAGTGATTATTACCTCCGGTTGTGGTGGTACCGGGAAAATATCCAGGGAAATGCTTGAAGGAGCATTTGACCCTTTGCAGGAGTATACAATCTCCTTTAATGAAATCAGTGATTTTATCAGGCAGGGGTTACAATCTTCGTCATTGGGGAGAGAAACCCACTGTGTTCATGGCTGTGGTTTTTGGGCCGATGGCAGGCTGCAGGCCTATTATGAGGATGTGGGCAGACATAATGCGGTAGATAAAATCATTGGTGCAATTTTACTGGGCAAATTTTCTGCTGCCGGAGCAATATATACAACCGGAAGGTTGACTTCAGATATGGTACTTAAATGCGCCCGTATCGGCATTCCTGTTGTTATGTCCAGAACCTCTCCCTCTTCCCTGGGCTTAGCCATTGCCAGACGGGCAGGTGTGACTTTGGCGGCTTATGCACGTCCGGACAGGGTAAATATTTTTCATTGTCCTGAACGGATTGTTCAGTCGTAATTTTTTTTAAGAGTAAGCAGGGCAGGGAGGAAAGAAAAAAGCCCGTTTAAGGAAACAGTGCATTTCTTTAAACGGGCTTTGTCGCTCTATTGGCTCATTATTATAAAACTGTTATTTTATGGAGTTCAACTCTTCTGTTTTTTGCCCGACCTTCTTTAGTCGCATTATCCGCAATAGGATTTTCAGGACCATATCCCTTGGCAACAAGGAGATTTTCATGAATTCCCTGTGTGACAAGATATGCTTTAACAGCCTGAGCACGTTTTTCAGAAAGCTGGAGATTGCGAGCCGGGTTACCTACGCTATCAGTATAGCCTGCAACTTCAAACTGTTGGTTAGCAGCTGATTGTTTAAGGATAGCAGCGGCAGAATTCAAGGTCTCTTTTGCTTTATCGGTCAGCGTTGCCGTCCCAGTTTTGAAATTTACTCCTTCAAGGACTATGGCATTATTTTCAGCACACCCCATTGAATTAACAGCTGTACCTTCCGGTGTATCAGAACAGAGATCTTTGCTGTCTGGTACACCATCTTTGTCAGCATCAGCCTCGCAGCCGTTTGTGTTCACGGACACGCCCTTTGGGGTGTCAGGGCAATTATCATCTGCATCGACAATGCCATCATTATCGGTATCCGTGTTCTTCTTTTCAAGTGCTGTACGTTCTGCTTTAAGCGCTTCAAGTTCTGCCTGCAAAGAAGAGATAGTTTTTTCAAGGTCCTCTACTTTATGTTTGTTCGCTTCCAGCTCTTTGCTCAACGCGTCTGAATTTTGCTGTAGCTGTGTCATGGCCGCTGCAGCTGCGGTGAGTTCTTTGATTTGTGCTGCTGCCTGAGCAATAGCGCTTTCTTTTTGATTGAGTTGTTCTTTCAGGCTGCTGATTTCACCCTCAAAAGTTGAGAGTTTACCTGTTGTCTCTTCCTGTGACATCAATGCCTGCATTGTGACAGTTTCCTTCTCCTTCAAGGCTTGTGTTGCCGCCTGAAGTTTTGCCTGCAATGCAGAAATCTGCTCTTTAACAACGGGAAGCTGGGCAGCATCACTACGAAGATTGGCAACTTCAGTTTCAAGCGCAGACACTCTTTTTTGTGCTGCTGTTAGTTGCTCAACCTGTGCCTGTGCATTGGCGAGTTCAGTTTGTAAAGAAGTAATTTTGTCCTGAGCAGAAGCGAAGTTCGCTTCTACTGTTTTCAATTCCGCTATTTGAGCTTCAAGAGAAGTGATTTTTTCTTGAGCTATTCTTAACTTGTCTGCAGTAGCCTGTAGTTCGGTGATTTGTGTTTCAAGTGCTGTGATTTTTTCCTGAGCAGAAGTCAGCTCGTTACTTGCATTTTGGAGTTGGCTAATCTGCGCTTCTAAGGCAGTGATTTTTTCTTGAGAAGCGGTTAATTCAGTTCCAGCATTTTGCAGTTCTACAATCTGTGCTTCCAGCGCAGCGATTTTTTCCTGAGCCGCAGTGAGCTCAGTAGCAGCGTTTTGCAGTTCTGCAATCTGAGCTTGCAGTGCAGCGATTTTTTCCTGAGCCGCAGTGAGCTCAGTAGCAGCGTTTTGCAGTTCTGCAATCTGTGCTTCCAGCGCAGCGATTTTTTCCTGAGCCGCAGTGAGCTCAGTAGCAGCGTTTTGCAGTTCTGCAATCTGTGCTTCCAGCGCAGCGATTTTTTCCTGAGCCGCAGTGAGTTCAGTACCCGCATTTTGTAGTTCTGCAATCTGTGCTTCCAGTGCAGTAATTTTTTCCTGAGCAGTGGCCAGTTCATCTGCTACAGCTTGCTGCTCAACAATTCTTGATTCAAGAACTTTAATCTGCTCTTGAGCATCAGCAAGTTGCGCAGCCTGGGTTTGAGTCTCTTCAAGTTCAGATTTAAGTGTCAGAAAATTCTGCTGAGTTGTAACCAGCTCTTGCTCCTTGGTTTGAAGTGCTGCCAGTTGGGTTTCATAAACACTGAACTTTTCAAGATCAGCAGCTATGGTATCTGTTTTTTCCTGTAAAGCTGTTTGTGCCTGTTCCAGTTGCTGGGAAAGCGCAACCGTCTCTTCTTTTGTTGCTTTAAGCTCGGCAAGGAGATTTTCTTTTTCAGTGGCAAGGGTTGCCAGTTGAGTCTTTAATTCCTCAATCTGCGCTGTTTGTTCAGTTACACTTGTTTTGAGTTTTGATACTTCAGATTGAACAACAGTAAGAACCTCGTCTTTTCCTGACAGTGTTTGCTGGAGATCTTGCTCAGTTTGCTGAGCAGTGGCCAGCAAGGCCTGTGTTTCTTCAAGGGATGCCTGGGTCTTGGCCAACTCTTCTTTAAGTCCTGCTATTGTTGTTTGTTGAGCCGTTATTTCTTCTGTCAGCCTTTTGGCTTCACTATCCCGTACAGCTGCAGACTCCGTTAAGCTGGCAATCTGCCTAACCATCTCCTGTCCATTGGCTGTAGCCTCTGCCAGTTCTTGAGTAGTTGTCTCAAGTTTGTTGTCCAGCTCTTCTATAGTTGTCTGCTGAGTGGCTATTTGTTGCTGTAGGGTCTCAATTGCAGTTTGTGCTTCTGTTAATTGCTGGGTTATGGCTTCCTTATCAGCAAGCTCTGCTTTTAATGACTCAATTTCAGCCATTTTTTGATCAAGTCGTTGTTGATATGTGGCAACCTGTTGTTGTGATGGGGCAAGCAAACGGTCTTTTTCTTTGCCATAATGCATCAAGGCTTCAGCTTTCAGCTCAGATTTTTTAAGAGCATCTTCAAGAAATGCAATTTGAGAAGTAGCCTCCGTTAATCGAGCCTGCAGGGTGCCAAGTTGAGAAAGTTGTTCCTGAAGAAGTGACTGATTCTGTTCAGCGGAACTTGAAACTTGTTCAGCACTCATTAGGGCAACAGCTTTTGCCTGTTCTGCTTCTTCCCCAATTCTCTTCAGCTGGGCAATTGTTTCTTCGGCAGCGGCAAGATTTGCTTCTGACTGCTCAAGGCGCATGGCAAGTTTTTCTATACGCTCATTAGCTGTTTCAAGGCCTTGACTTTGGGCAACAAGAGTGTTGCGTTCTTCATTGAGTTTCTTAATTGTTTCAAGAGAAGCTTGCAGTTTATCTGTTAATTGCTGATTAGCTTCCCGGAAAGAACGTGCAGAGGCTTCGACCTGGCCAAGACGCTGCTGCATCTGCTGTAATTGACCGGATAGGGCCTCTTTGCTATTGAGGAGCTCTTTGAGCTTTTGTTTTTTGGCTGCCAGATCATTGTTCAGGATGACAACAGTGTTTCTATCCTGTTTTGTTAATGCTTCTATTCGTGTTTTTTGATCAGCAAGTTGGGCTTGTAATTCTTTAATTGCAGCATTTCGATTGGCAAGGTCTTGTTCAAGTTTTTGCGTTGTTGCCTGAAGAGATGCAAGTTCAGGTGAGTTCTCTTGTGCTATAAATTGTCGTTCAGCAATCAGCTTTTTTCTCAGTTCAGCTGATTCTTGTTTTGTGGCTTCGAGTTCCTGCTTATAAGCAGCTATGCGTTGCTCAAGGAGGGTGTTTTCACTTTCAGCGTGGCTCATAAGTGCCTGCTGCTGATGGCTACCGACAGGATGATGTTTTTTAAGACTACTGTGATAAGCGGCAAGGCTGATGTAAAACAGTATGCCAGCAGCAATGAGAATGAGTGAACGTTGCGAAAACTTTGGTAATGTCAATTTCATGATGCAGCCTGTTGTTGTTGATTGTGTTTGAGTTTTAAAAAATTACATCGGCTTCAAAATCAAGGTTGCCAGGGGAGGCAAATTTAGTGAGATACAGTTGTCCATACCATGAAACTGCTCAGATATGCTTGTCATTTCACCGTTACTTACGTTACTCCCCCAATATATATTAAGGTCACTGTTTATCAGTTCCCGATAGGTTCCTTCATGCGGGACACCGATTTTGTAATTTTCACGAATGACTGGTGTAAAATTACAGATTATAATCAGGAAGTCATCTGTTTTTTTTGCTTTACGGATAAATGATAGTACAGAGCTACCTGAATCGTTGGCATTTATCCATGAAAAGCCGCTCCAGTCAAAGTCATTTTCATAAAGGGAACGTTCATCTTTATACACAAGATTAAGGTCTCTTGCAAAACGTTGTAACCCTTTATGGTTATCAGATGCAAGAGCGTTCCATTCAAGACCTTTGTCATGGTTCCATTCCTGCCATTGACCAAATTCAGACCCCATAAACAGTAACTTTTTGCCCGAATAACTCCACATAAATCCCAAATATGCACGTAAGTTGGCAAATTTTTGCCATTCATCTCCTGCCATTTTGTTTAACAATGATCCTTTTCCGTGCACTACCTCATCGTGAGAAATGGGCAGAACAAAATTTTCGTGAAAGGCATAGAGCATCCCAAACGTCATTTGATTATGGTGGAAACTCCGATTGATAGGATCTTCCTGCATGTAATTGAGGGTATCATGCATCCAACCCATGTTCCATTTCAGGCTAAATCCTAAACCACCTGTATATGTAGGCCGGGAGACCATCGGCCACGATGTGGATTCTTCGGCAATGGTCAGGATACCGGGAAACACTCCATGCACGACCTCATTCATCTTGCGAAGAAAGCTAATGGCTTCCAGGTTTTCACGACCACCATATTTATTGGGGAGCCACTGGTCGTCTTTACGAGAATAATCCAGATAGAGCATTGAGGCAACTGCATCAACCCGCAGCCCGTCTATATGGTATTTGTCAAGCCAGAACAAAGCATTAGAAATCAAGAATGAGCGAACTTCGTTGCGACCATAATTGAATATCATGGTTCCCCAGTCCTGATGTTCACCTTGGCGCGGATCTTCATGGGCATAGAGATGGGTGCCATCGAAATAATTAAGCCCGGCACCATCTTTTGGAAAATGGGCAGGTACCCAATCAAGAATAACACCTATGCCCTGCTGGTGGCATTGGTCGATGAAGTACATGAAATCATGAGGGGTGCCAAATCTACTTGTTGGCGCATAGAACCCCAGCACTTGATATCCCCAGGAGGCATCATAGGGATACTCGGCAATGGGAAGAAGTTCAATGTGGGTATAGCCCATTTCAAGAACGTAAGGGATAAGTTCTTGGGCGAGTTCACGGTAGGTTAAATAACGGGTTCCCCAGGTAGTATCAGGAAGTTTTTTCCACGAGGCGAGATGTACTTCGTAAATAGAAATTGGACTGTTCAGTGATTGCCGATCCTTGCGGGTTTGCATCCAGTTTTTGTCCTGCCACTGATATGAATCAAGCTCGACAACAACTGATCCTGTTTTTGGGCGCATTTCCATGGCAAAGCCATAGGGATCTGCTTTGTCGAATTGTTCGCTGTTTTGGGTAGTTATAAGATATTTATAAACAGCATATTCTTTAAGACCAGGGATAAAAAGCGTCCATATACCGGAATCGTTTGAATAAAGAGGGTGGGAGGTTTTATCCCAGTTGTTAAAATCACCGAGAATATGCACCTGTTGTGCATTGGGAGCCCATACAGCAAAGACTACTCCGTGCTCCCCATTAAAGCAGACAAGATGTGCTCCCAGCTTATCATAGGAACGTTCATGGGTTCCTTCGCTGATCAGGTATTGATCAAAATCACTGAGCCAGCTTGCCTTGACAGTCTGGCCTGGATATAAAACTGATGTCATAGCAGCCAATTGCAAAAAACAAAAAAGACTTCAATTATACCAAACATCTGGCAGAATGCGGAAATCATACGAGCCTGCTGAGTTTGTCTTCCTTGTAGCCAGCAGAGATGAGTCAGCAGGCTGGAGTTATAATAGCCAGCTACCACAAATAGCGAAGACTTCCAATGAATGAACGTCAGGTAATGTGACGGGGCAAAATTACGGAACCTGAAACGTTCAAATAGAGTTGATCAATAAATAAACAATATCCTACTGTACTCTGGTTGTGTTGTCATGTTTTTTTGCCAAACATTTACTGCTTTCATAGCTACTTGCAAAGAGTGAGAATGGTTTCTATTTCGTGCTGGCCATACTCTTTTAATCTCCATACTCTGGCAAGTTGTAAACTGTTTTGGGCAATATGGGGAATATCTGTTATTGGTATATCAAGCTCTGACAAACTCACAGGGCTGTGCTGAGCAGCAAACCAATCACGTAAAAGAGCAATTGTCTGTCCTGCCGCTGCCGTTGTGGAAAGCTCATTTGTAATGGTTTCAGGAAAAATCTGTCGTCCCAGCCTGGCAATGCGCTTTTTGCGATGTGGTAAAGCCCATGTCAACCATCCTGGTATAATTACTGATAATCCAGCGCCATGCGGCACATTATACAAGGCACTGAGTGAATGTTCTATCATGTGCATTGGAAAACCTACTCGCCCCAGCCCTGCAGCCGTTAGCCCGTTAAGTGCAAGTGTGGCTGCCCACATCAGATTTGCTCGTGCACTGTAATCATCGGGTTTATCAAGGCAGCGCTCACAGTTTTCCATGCAGTTGATGAGTAATCCCTCCATTATCCTGTCCTGCACCTGTGTATCAGGATCCTGCGTTGTCATATAAAACTCAAGTACATGGGAGATTGCATCAATTGCTCCATAAGCTGTATAATCTGGTGGCACTGTAAAGGTAAGCTCTGGATCAAGAATTGATGTTTTGGGATAGAGCAGTCGATGGCCAAAACCGAATTTTTCTACGGTTTTTTCGTTTGTGAGTACCATCCCGGAGTTCATCTCTGAGCCTGCTGCCGCCAGAGTAAGTACCGTTATGACCGGAAGTGTTGCCTTGATAGTTTTTTTGCCGATAAAAAATTTCCATACATCATGGGCGACCAGTGCTCCGGCTGCAATGGCTTTGGCACTGTCAATAACTGATCCTCCTCCCACTGCAACTATGGCTCCAAGGTCACACTCTTTGACTTTGGCAATTCCTTCCCGAACATGACTGACTAAAGGGTTTGGACTAACTCCGGCATGGTCAACAACTTCTATTTTTTCATGGGCTAGAGATTCTATAACGCGGTCGTATAGCCCGGTTTTTTTTATACTGTTCCTGCCATATACAAGAAGA
Organism: Candidatus Desulfobulbus rimicarensis; assembly: GCA_008633435.1. Taxonomy (GTDB): domain Bacteria; phylum Desulfobacterota; class Desulfobulbia; order Desulfobulbales; family Desulfobulbaceae; genus Desulfobulbus_C; species Desulfobulbus_C rimicarensis. The sequence continues at coordinate 12,549 of RKSL01000130.1, forward strand.
ACTCTTTTGGAAAAAGCTGCTGTTTCCGTGCCAAGTGATGATAATGTGTTTTTACCAAAAAGAATTTTAGTTGGATTATGGAAAACAAAATTTTGCATGAAACCGCCCCTGGCAAAAAAAGATTAGCAAGCTTGAGAGATATACCACGAAGATCAATTGAGAAGATGCTTTTGGCGTCGTTTTTTTTGAATTTTATCAAAGAGACAATAGGCTAAACAATAGGTGATGATAGCGGTGGGTATAGCAAGTAAAAAACCACCGGTAAACATGACCAGCATGGCATCAATGCTTAAATGGCTCAACGTTTTTATACCGTCAGCCAGTCCTTCGTGTTGGATTGTGGACAGCACTTGTTGTATGCGTGTCCAGGAAAGTCGATGGGGGAGGATAATATCGCCGATTTTCCAGGCAAGATAGTATTGGCCGACAAAAGTAAGCGGGTTGCTGATAACTGTTGCTGCAAGAAGAGCTGCCAGGGTGTTCATCCGCAAGATCAGGGTTACCCCGATGATCATGATGGTGTGTAGCGGAAGCGTGGGGGTGATGGCAATAGCAGCGCCAACGGCTGTTGCCTTGGCAAGTGCCTGTGGTGAACCCTGCAGGCGTATGACACGAAGATAATAATAACGTGCGAGTCGGCGAACATCCAATTTCACGATGATATATCCTTTTCCAGAATACCGGACTTTTCAGCTTGCCACGTCGAAGCACCAGGTCATGGTTCGAAGAACTTACTCTATAGTTTGATATTTTCTGATTTCGCTGCAAAGTTTGACAAAATCTTCCAACTCGAGCTTTTCCGCGCGAATTGAAGGGGAAAGTTTTGCCGAAACAATACATTGCCTGATGGCCTCTTTGCTCAGCAAACCTGTAGAGGAAAGCGCATTAAGCAGAGTTTTTCTGCGTTGGCCAAAGGCACCGTTCACAACAGTTTTAAGCAAACCATAGTCAAAGCTTTCCAGAGCCTGTACCCGATCAGGAACGGGTTGAAATCGCAATCGAACAACCACAGAATCGACCTTGGGGCGTGGATGAAATTCTTCCGGTTTAACCCTCATGAGTAAGGTTGTTTCAGCGCATGAAGCCATCATAATTGTAGGAATACCATACTCTTTTGTCCCAGGGACTGCCAGCAGACGCAATCCTACTTCTTTTTGCAGCATGACAACAGCAAAGTCAATTTTATCGTGTTGTTCAATGAGTTTAAAGAGAAAAGGCGATGAAATAGAGTAAGGTAGATTGGCAATAATTTTTAATCGTTTGCCCTCTGACTTCCTCACAAGATCTGAAAAATCTGCCTGTAAAACATCCTGATGAATAAGTTCAACGTTTTCAGGAAGATCTTGTTCTTTCTTGTGTAAGCGTATAAGACCGGAATCCGTTTCAAGACCTATTACCCTGGCAGCAGACTCGGCCAGCGGAGTGGTCAGCGCACCAAGACCGACCCCTATTTCAATTACACTGTCCTGACGGCTTAAAGAGGCCAGCCTGACAATACGTTCAGCCGTGTGCCGGTGTACAAGAAAATTCTGCCCAAGTTTTTTACTGGGAGCAAGCCCCTGTTGTTTGAGCTGCGCTTTTGTCTGTTGATAAACCATTGTCAATTCAGTGGAGAGCGTGAATAGGCATCAGCATCGGGGGAGACTGTATGGCCTGATTGAAACTGATAATACCCGGCAAGCCCAATCATTGCTGCATTATCTGTACAAAAAACATGCGAAGGCAGAAAACATTCAAGTCCCTGTTGTCGACATTGTTCTGATAAATGTTGACGTAATGCATCATTTGCGGCAACACCACCGCCTGCCACGACCCGGGTATGTTGAGATTTTTTTGCAGACAGGAGCGTTTTTACCACCAGCACCTCAATAACAGCCTGCTGAAACGAAGCACAGATATCCTCAACAGGTACAAGCTCATTTTTTTGGCGAAATCTGTTCACCTGGTTGACAACTGAAGTTTTTAAGCCACTGAAGCTGAAATCAAGGCTCTCTTTATCAAGCCATGCCCGGGGAAAGGCAAACGCAGCAGGATCACCCTTTTCTGCACGTTGACTGACCACTGGCCCTCCCGGATAACCAAGATCTAGCAGTTTAGCCACTTTATCAAATGCCTCTCCTGCAGCATCATCACGGGTTCGTCCCTGCAGGGTAAAGGTTGTGTTGTCTGTGACGGAAAAAATAGAAGTCGTTCCGCCAGAGACCACCAGTGCTGTATAGGGAAAATCAGGGACTCTGTCTTCAAGGCCAATTGCCAGTAAATGTCCAGCCATGTGATCAACCCCTGTGCAGGGGATATTATTCACCAGAGCCATTGCTTTTGCAAAGGTAAAACCGACGAGGAGTGATCCCACAAGTCCCGGCCCCTGAGTGGCTGTAATCAAATCAATGTCATCAAGAGTTATCCCGGCAGACACAAGTGCCTCATTGACCACCGGCCAGATGGCTTCGATATGGCAACGCGAAGCAAGTTCCGGAACGATACCGCCATATTGGGCATGGACATCAAACTGTGAGCTGATAACATTGGCAAGCAATGTTGTGTTATCGCGCAGTACAGCAGCGGCAGTGTCGTCACATGAGCTTTCAATGGCTAGAATTAACATAATGGGGGACTCGTATTGCAATAGCAGTGATGAAGTGGTATCTGTGATTCTCGTTGTATGGGTTTGTACAGTGTACGCCTCTTGTACACCATGCTGTTTTATACGTCAAAAACAAAAGGCAAAGTTGTCAATGTCACAAGATATACCCGGTACCGCACAGGTTGATCAAGGTTTGGTGGATATGTTTTCGCGAACCATATCATACCTTCGTCTATCACTGACTGATCGTTGTAACCTCAAATGCATGTATTGCGTTACCGAAGATGAGCGAAACGGTTGCCTGACAAAACTCAGTCAAAATGAACTGCTCAGTTACGAAGAACTGCTCCGGGTAGTCAAAATTGCCGTTAACATGGGCATTTCCAAGCTGCGGCTTACTGGTGGAGAACCACTTGTCCGTAAAAATGTCATGCATTTTATTGAGCAGTTAGGCTCAATAGAAAATCTTCATGATATTCGAATCACGACCAACGCTGTTCTTTTGGAACACTACGCGCAACAGTTAGTAGCTGCTGGTGTGAAAAAGATTAATATTAGCCTGGACACACTTAAGCCTGAGAGATTTACCCGGATCACAGGAGTGGATTGTTTTGACAAGGTCTGGCGGGGTATTGAGAAAGCACAGGCTGTTGGCTTTTCTACGGTTAAGTTGAATATGGTGGTCATGCGCGGCATTAACGATGACGAACTCGTTGATTTTGCCAGGATGTCACAGGAAACTGATTTGCAGATTCGTTACATTGAATTTATGCCGGTAGGTGCTAGTTCCAGGTGGGATAAAAACACCTATATGTCAAGCGATGAAATAAAAGAGCGGATCGCTGTGCTGGGCGAGTTGATCCCCGATGCAGGAGGGCGGGCTGATGGCCCGGCCAGTGTATTCAAGCTGGGGGAGGATGCTCAAGGGAAACTTGGTTTTATCAGCCCGATCAGTCATCATTTTTGTGATAAATGCAATCGCCTGCGTCTTACCTCGGAAGGTATGCTGAGGTCCTGCCTGCTTCACGATGAGGAGACCGACCTTCGTTCAGTCCTGCGCAGCGGTGGTACAGATGCAGAAATCCGTGCTACCCTGTTGACTGCCATTCGCAACAAACCCAAAGGGCACCAGATGGAAGACCGCCTCAAAGAAAGCGGTAGCGATTGCCATGGAAGAATGTCCCGCATTGGAGGATAAACCAGCATAGCTGGACCATAATCACCGGCCACAAAAAGCTATGAAAGTTGGTCGCTGCGGCATGGCAGGTTAGTAGGTGCTGCGTCTTTCGGATAAACCAGCATGGCTGGACCATAATCGCCGGCCACAAAAAGCTATGAAAGTTGGTCGCTGCGGCATGGCAGGTTAGTAGGTGCTGCGTCTTTCGGATAAACCAGCATGGCTGGACCATAATCGCCGGCCACAAAAAGCTATGAAAGTTGGTCGCTGCGGCATGGCAGGTTAGTAGGT
>RKSL01000131.1 GCA_008633435.1 Candidatus Desulfobulbus rimicarensis
TGGATAAGACTTTTGAAGCTCGGGAAAGCCTTAATCAACAGGTTGTACAGGCCCTGGATGATGCTGCCCAGAACTGGGGCATCAAAGTGTTACGCTACGAGATTAAAGATCTGCAGCCGCCCCGTTCGGTGTTGGAAGCCATGGAAAAACAGATGCGGGCTGAGCGGGAAAAGCGGGCGGACATTGCCCGTTCAGAGGGTGATAAGCAGGCATTGATAAACCGCGCCTCAGCTGAACGGGCCGAAGCCATTGCCCTGTCAGAGGGTGAAAAAATGAAGCGGATTAACGAGGCTGAGGGGCGGGCTGAAGAAATTCTCAAAGTTGCCGAGGCCACTGCCGAAGGCATCCGCAAGGTGGGGAGGGCCTTATCTGATCCTGGTGGCCATGAAGCGGCAAATCTTGACGTGGCCAAGAAGTATCTGGATCAGTTTGGCAAGCTTGCCAAAGAGAATAACACCATGATCCTGCCTGGTAACCTGACCGATGTCTCGTCCATGGTGGCAACTGTTATGTCAACGATCAAACATACCGGGGGCACCCCCTTCGGGGAGAATAATGCCGACAACGCGTAACACATTTTTTTTGCTTTACAGGTACTGTCTGGCAGCCCTGATGACCGTGCTGCTGCTTAATGGCTGCGCTGTGTACTCCCGTGTGGATAACAAGACTATCCAGGCACAGCAGCCAATAGAAGACTGGGTCTACAAACTGGACATGCCGGTTGCCCGCAGTGGTAATGTCCTGCTGATGCTTGGTTTTTCCGGCGGTGGAACCAGGGCGGCAGCCTTTTCTTATGGTGTCTTGAAAGAACTGCGTGGGGTTCGTTTTCAGGAAGAAGGCAGGAATGTACGGTTGCTTGACGAGGTGGACAGCATCAGCTCTGTATCCGGCGGAAGCTTTACCGCGGCCTATTACGGCCTGTTTGGCGATCGGATTTTTCAGGATTATGAGCAGACGTTTCTGAAGAATAATGTGCAGAAAATTCTGCTCAACGGCATTTTTAATCCGTTGAACTGGTGGAAAATGCTGACCACCGGCTTTGATCGTACCGAGCTTGCTGTTGATTATTATGATACCTACATCTTTGATGGCAAAACCTTTGCCGATCTCAAGGCCACGGACGGGCCGTATATCCAGATTAATGCCACCGACCTTGGCATGGGCAATCGGTTTTCCTTTACCCAGGGCTATTTTGATCTACTCTGCGCTGATTATGATTCCTTTTCCATCGCCCGGGCTGTGGCCGCTTCATCGGCAGTACCCATTGCCTTTGCTCCGGTTGTGTTGGAAAATTATGATACCTGCACCATCAAATACCCGGACTGGTTTGCTTCCACCAGGCAGCGGGCGCAGGCCGATTTGCGGCTTGCCGAACAGCTCAAGGCCGTGGATTCCTATCTGGACAAGAAAAAGCGGAAGTTTATTCATTTAGTCGATGGCGGTATAACCGATAATCTCGGTATTCGTGCCCTCTATGACCGGGTCAGCCTGCTGGGTGGTACCAAGCGAGCCGCAGCCCAGCTCGCCAAAAGCAACCGAATCAACAAGCTGGTGGTTATTCTCGTCAATGCCCAGACCCATGCCTCCCAACCCATGGAAGAATCAGCTGATGAACCACCGGTCACCGAAGTTATCGATGCGGTAACCGATGCCCAACTGCAGCGTTATAATACAGAAAGCCTGATTCTGGTTGAATATAATCTGCGAAAATGGGCTGCTGAGCTTTCTGCCCCAGGCCATGAAATTAACTCCTATTTTATCAATATAAGTTTTGATGCCATAGGCGACAAAGACACGCGCCAGACGTTTAACAACATTGCCACCAGCTTTGCCCTGCCTGCTGATGAAGTGGATCAACTCGTTGATACCGCCCGTTTGCTGCTAAGGAACGATCCCGAATTCAAGCGGCTATTAAAGGATATCAATGCGACGAAATGATTTTGCAGCAGTATTGCCACTTTTTACAACTGAGGGCGTATGCAGGCTAAAAAAATTCTTCTGACAGGATTATGAATTGTCCAAAATGCAAGACTGTGAGTCTCCGTAAACGGGGGTATGATTCTCCATTTCATTGTCATAAATGCGGAGGGATATGGGTTGAAAAGCAGAGAATCCCTCAGTTTGTTGAAAACGCTCATTCGACAGAGCATTCCCGTGACCAGCATAACCTTCATGATGACATAACCGGGTTATGCCCATCAGGGCATGGCATATTGATTCGGGCAAAAATTGCTGTTGAACCTCCTTTTTATCTCGAGAAATGCACAACGTGCGGCGGGATCTGGCTGGATAATGGAGAATGGGAAAGAATCGTAAGTAACAATTTGGTTGAGCATTTACAAGATTTCTGGTGTCGTTCCTGGCAGGCCAAACAGCGAAAAGAAAAAAACAGAGAAAGCTTTCTCCAGAGTAACCAAACACTATTGGGAGATTCTGTGTTTATGGAAGTGATGAAACTTGCAGAATCCTTGAAAGAACATCCTGAAAAAAGGCGTGCAATCGCTTTGCTTCAGCAGGAAGTCTTACAATAAAAATTAAAAATCTGAGCGGCCGGAATACATTATCTGTAACGGCTGAGCCATGTAGATTGATCCTGATATTGGTTTGCTGGTAACCGTTGACCAGCCCCCTGCTTGAACGAATCAGGGGCACTGGTCAACGGTTATAGATTTGTGGAACAATAAAAGGGCTCTGACCGTATGCCGTGAACGACTGTTGTTCTATCAGGTTAAAGTCCTGCAGGGGGAGTTGTCCGTACGCCTCCTTAGCACCAGGAAGCAGCGTCTGAGTAATCAGGGGTTGTAAGTTTCCCACGGGCGAAGATGCAGGCCGTAACGAAAGTGAACCTATATGTAGCCTCGAAAATTTAGACGGAGATGCCGACCAACTGG
>RKSL01000132.1 GCA_008633435.1 Candidatus Desulfobulbus rimicarensis
GGTGTCAAAGTTAATTTCCCTCCATTCGTCCTGGCGTAACCCTCCAGGACGAACAAAGACCAATGGCGCAAGGCGTAGAGCACAGCGAGTGACAATACTGCCCTGGTAGCCGGCAATGGCCCGCAGAAGGCCGCCGATTTCTTCCGGATCAGTGATAGTGGCCATGTGCTTGCCATTGGCCGGAGGCAGATCTCCACGCAGATCACCACTTGGATCACGCTCTGCTCTGCCTGTGGCTACTGCGTAGCGGAAAACCCGACCGCAATTCTGCTGTGTCCGATGAGCTGTTTCAAGCATACCTTTGGCCTCAATTCTCCTGAGAACAGACAGCAATTCCTGAGCAGTGATGGATTTAATCGGTTTTGAACCGATCCAGGGGGAAACATAGAATTCAAAGCGACGAATTATTTTGCCGGCATGACTTGCCGCCCAGGAAGGAGCAAATTTGGCATGCCACTCACGGGCAATAACCTCGAAGGTTTCCGGCTCCTGAGTCTCTGCGACCTTCTGTGCTTTTCTGGTGGCGCTGGGGTCTGCTCCATTGGCCAGTAAAGACCGTGCCTGTTCCCGACGCTGCCTGGCTTCAGCAGCGGTATGACTCGGAGTCAAGCTTACCTGATCATATGGCGAGTGAAATATCAGGGTAGACTCCAAAAGAAAGCTTTTTCTCTTTGCCTTCAAACCGATATTTAAAATTCCAGAGTTTACCTCCGGAAGGGGTAACCAAAAGAAACAACCCCCCTCCATCAAAGAGTTTTTTGGGTTTTTTACCAGGTTTGACGGTTCTGACTTTGGTATCAGTAAGCGGCGCAATCCGTTTAGGCATGGGCTTTCCCTCCGTTTTGGGGGCTTCCATTTTGCTTCGGGGGCCTTTTGCTCTCAAAAAAGCCCCCAAAACCTATGGATCTCACTATATCTCACTGAACTTTGCCGGACAACAGAAAAAGAAAAAGGCCCGATATTTCGGGCCTTTTCGGACAGTATCGGACGATACTGGAATGTGTAATGGTGGCGATGCAGGGACTTGAACCCCGGACACCACGGATATGAGCCGTGCGCTCTAACCAGCTGAGCTACATCGCCATTGGGGACGGGAACGCTAAACGAAACCAAAAACTGTTCCCTTGAACCGTGCCACTATTCAAAATTTCACCGCTTTTGTCAACAGGAAAACTCACTCAGGGGTTAAAATGGTGTATTTTGATATGGGCAAGGCTATCCAGATTACCAAGTGATGGTATCCATTGCCACACAATCATCGAGCTTCACCAAAATAAAAAATCCCTGTCCGGAAAAACCGAACAGGGATTTTTGTACTTCAGCGAGTTGGGAAAAAACCGGCTTACATCATGCCGCCCATTCCACCCATGCCGCCCATGCCACCCATTCCACCAGGAGGCATACCGCCCATGGCGCCAGCACCGGCGTCATCTTCAGGCTCATCGGCAATCATGCACTCTGTGGTCAGCAGCATACCGGAAACAGATGCTGCGTTCTGCAGTGCAGTACGGGTAACTTTTGCAGGATCAATAACACCGGCTGCAATGAGGTCGCCATACTCTTCGGTGCCAGCATTGAAGCCATTGGGGCCGTCAAGCTCTTTGACCTTCTCTACAATGACAGAACCTTCACGACCGGCATTGGCTGCGATCTGACGAACCGGCTCTTCAAGAGCACGGGTGATGATCTGCTTGCCAAGCTCCTGCTCGCCTTCAAGGCTGAGCGCATCAATGGCTTTAAGGCAACGAAGATACGCTACACCACCGCCGGGAACCACGCCTTCTTCAACTGCTGCGCGGGTAGCGTTGAGTGCGTCTTCAACGCGGGCTTTTTTCTCTTTCATTTCGATCTCAGTGGCTGCACCAACATTAATGACTGCAACACCGCCAATGAGCTTGGCAAGACGCTCCTGAAGTTTCTCACGATCGTAATCTGAGGTGGAGTCATCAATCTGAGTGCGAATCTGTTTTACACGTGCTGCCAGCTGATCAGCATCGCCAGCACCATCAATAATGGTGGTGTTGTCTTTGTCTACAACAATACGCTTGGCTGTTCCAAGATCATTAACGGTAACGTTCTCAAGTTTGATACCAAGATCTTCAGTAATAACCTGGCCACCGGTGAGGATTGCGATATCCTCAAGCATTGCCTTGCGACGATCGCCAAAACCAGGAGCTTTAACAGCTGCCACGTTCAGGGTACCGCGCAGTTTGTTGACAACCAGAGTTGCCAGTGCTTCACCGTCAACATCTTCTGCGATGATGAACAGTGGCTTGCCCATTTTGGCAACAGCTTCAAGTACGGGAAGAAGATCCTTCATGTTGGAGATCTTTTTCTCATTGATGAGAATCAGAGGCTCTTCCATGTTGACTTCCATACGGTCTGCATCGGTCACAAAGTAGGGAGAGAGGTAACCGCGGTCAAACTGCATACCCTCAACAACATCAAGCGAGGTGTCCATGGACTTGGCCTCTTCAACGGTGATAACACCCTCTTTACCGACTTTGTCCATGGCCTCTGCGATAATGTTACCAATGGTGACATCATTATTGGCAGAGATGGTACCAACCTGAGCAATCTCTTTCTGCTCTTTGGTGGGGTTTGCAATGGCAGCAAGCTCGGCAACCACGGCCTCAACAGAGGCATCAATGCCACGTTTGATTTCCATGGGATTTGCACCAGCAGCAACAAGTTTTGCGCCTTCTGTGTAGATGGCCTGCGCAAGAACAGTTGCAGTGGTTGTACCGTCACCGGCAACATCAGAGGTCTTGGAAGCAACTTCCTTAACCATCTGAGCGCCCATGTTCTCAAACTTATCTTTTACCTCAATCTCTTTGGCTACAGTAACACCATCTTTGGTGATAACAGGCGCGCCAAAAGATTTGTCAATCAGGACATTACGACCCTTGGGGCCAAGAGTGACTTTTACAGCGTTAGCCAGGGTATTTACACCGGTCAGCATGGCCTCGCGAGCCTTACCACCGTATTTTAATTCTTTAGACATATCTAATCTCCTTTGTATATTAGAAACTGGTGTTCAGGCTTTTCAATCAGCCTTCAATAACGCCAAGAATATCGTCTTCACGCATGATGAGATAATCATCGCCATCAAGCTTCACATCGGTTCCGCCATACTTGGAAAAAAGTACACGATCACCAACAGCTACATCCATGGCAACCCGCTCACCAGCGTCATTCATCTTACCAGGGCCAACACCAACGATTTCACCCTCTGCCGGTTTCTCTTTAGCCGAGTCCGGAATGATGATTCCACCTGCGGTTTTTGCCTCTTCCTCCAATCTCTTGACCAGTATCCGGTCATTCAACGGACGAATCTTCATGGACAATCCTCCTGTAACAATTTTTTTATTAAGTTAAGAGACTATCTGAGCCGAAATCAACTCGTGTCCGGTTTCCGACCCACTTATTTCATATTCCGGACAAAAATAGAATTCCTGTCATTGGACTGGCCAAAACAATAGGGATGGATTTTAAAAAATCAAGGGATGGAGGTGATTTTTTTTTCACCTCCAAAAACAGAAAAAAAAATGTGGAAAGATCGGGAGTTAGAAAAACATTTTTTTATCAGGCAACCCGTATCCGCCAGTTATGTGGATCAGGCAGCAAACCGCGCTGCAGGCTCTGAATAGCATCAAAAAGTTTTTGAGAAAGCGCCCCGGTTTTGCCCTCATTAATGCTGACAGTCTCCCCTTTATAACAGAGTTCGCCAACTGGAGAAATAACCGCAGCTGTACCAGCACCAAAAGCCTCGCTCAGGCTGCCGTCTTTTGCGGCAGCAATAACCTCATCAATGGTGATACGGCGTTCGGCCACTTCAACGTCCCAATCCCGGGCAAGTTGCAATACAGAGTCCCGGGTAATCCCTGCCAGAATAGTTCCGCCCAGGGGGGGAGTGATAAGCTCATCATTAATCACAAAAAAGATATTTGAAGTCCCAACTTCTTCGATATATTTATGTTCGAGCGCATCAAGCCAGAGCACCTGGGTAAAGCCTTTATGCTGTGCTTCGGTCAGCGCTTTGACCGAAGCGGCATAATTGCCCGCAGTCTTGGCCTCGCCTACACCGCCGGGGACAGCCCGGACATAGGTATCCTCAACATAAATTTTTGTAGGATTAAAGCCTTCCGCGTAATATGCGCCGACCGGGCTCATGATAATAAAGAACAGATATTCTTCTGAGGGTCTGAGCCCCAGCGCAGCCTCTGTGGCCACCATGGTCGGTCGCAGGTAGAGGGCAGCACCTTCACTTTCAGGGATCCAGTCGCGTTCGAGATAGACCAGCCCTTTCATCGCCTGCATCACCTTGTCTACCGGAATACGCGGCATGCACATCCGCACGGCAGACCTGTTCAACCGCTTCAGATTATCTTTTGGGCGATACATAAGGATTGCGCCGTCAGCGCCACGATACGCCTTGAGTCCTTCAAAGATTGCCTGCCCATAATGAAAAACCATGGCCGCCGGATCAACCTGAAAATCTGCATAAGGGCCGATCTCGGCATCATGCCACCCTTTGGCACGGCTCCATTTCATGGTCAACATGTGGTCGGTAAAATACTGGCCAAAGCCCAGTTTATCCTGATCCGGTTTTTCTTTCAGCGTGACAGCCTTTTTCAAGCGTACGTCCAACTCATTTTTCAGCATCTTTTCTTCCTATCGGGTAAACCAATTTAATTTTTTTGCAAGAGCGGGTAGTATAGAATACTCAACGTGTATTTTACAGAAAATAGATGAATCCATGCAACCAACTCGCCGCAAAAAAACACCTCTTGTGAACAGACAACATAAAACCGACCTTGACCCTGTGCAGGCAAAATATTTTACCGCAGTTTTTCTCATCTCCATTATGCTGCTGGGATGGGTATTATGGCCTTTCTGGCAACTGCTGGTACTGGCCTTTCTGCTGGCAGGAATTTTCCGCCCAATCTACAAATGGCTGATTAACTGGATGTCACCCTGGTTGGCATCCCTGCTCACCTGCGGGATTATTGTCCTGATTGTATTTGTGCCGTTAACCTTTTGTATCGGGGCGTTATCATCAGAAGCCCTCAACGTCTACCATTTGGGCAAAGACAGTAACCTGCTCCTCAAAATTCAACAATTTTTCCAGAATAATACATTGGCGGGACAGGCACAAGAGGTACTGGCCGGGTTTGGGATAAATTTTGAACCCTCAGACATTACCGGCCTGTTTTCCGATATGACCAAGGTGGCCGGAAAATTTATTTACTCCAAAGCCTCAGCCTGGGCAGCAAATATCATGAGTTTTGTTCTCCAGTTCTGTTTTCTGATTCTGGTCATCTACTTTCTTCTCATTGATATGGAGAAACTCATCACATTTATCACTAAACTCTCACCACTACCAGATGAGCAGGACAACCTTCTCATGGAAAAATTTATGGAGATATCGGGGGTTATCCTGGTGGGGAACGGGATAAGCGGTGTCTTCCAGGGCGTTGTCGGCGGGGTGTTTTTTGCCCTTCTTGGTATCAACTCACCTATTCTCTGGGGAGCAATAATGGCCGTACTGGCCTTCTTGCCCATCTTTGGTATTGGCCTGGTGCTGATTCCAGCCTCGGCTATTTTCTTACTGAACGGCTTCATGGCCAAGGCCGTTTTTACCCTTGTTTTTTATGTTATTCTTTCGTTTTCTGTGGAATACCTGCTCAAGCCAAAGTTTGTCGGTAGTCAGGTCAAGATGCACACTTTACTCGTTTTCCTGGGAATCCTTGGCGGGATGGCCATGTTTGGTGTGCTGGGCATTGTCTATGGCCCCTTGATTGTTACTGCTTTCCTTACCCTTTCAGAAATTTACCTGAAAGAGTATCAGTACCCCAAAAATTAAAATGAAAATACAAACAAAAAAGGCTTTGGAGGAATACTCCAAAGCCTTTTGCTGATCAATGGTCGGGGCGGTAGGATTCGAACCTACGACCTCCTGCTCCCAAGGCAGGCGCGCTAACCAGGCTGCGCTACGCCCCGACACAAACGGCAATAACTGCCGATGATTTTTATCGTGCGTCATTTGATACTTTTTTTTTCATTCAAAAGCAACCCTTTTTTCAACTTTCACTTGACGGGATTTTTTCACTATGCTATTTAACCCGCTTGTGATATGACAATGGATAACAAAATGAATTCATGAGTTGCGTTCCTCGGTAGCTCAGTTGGTAGAGCGGGTGGCTGTTAACCACCTTGTCGGCGGTTCGAGTCCGTCCCGAGGAGCCAGTTTTAAGCCCGACCTGTTTTCAGGTCGGGCTTTTTTTGTGATTGTGTCATTTTGTCAGATGCCCATTTCTCGACTGAGCTCCAACGGCTCTGAAAAAATCGTTTTTCCCTCCATTTTCTCCATGAGTAACCCGCGGGAACAGTGTACAATTTATTCTGCAAAGTCAGTGTATGAATTCTACATACGTTCAATGGAGACCAATCATGCGCAAATTTTTACCCGGCATTCTTCTGGTCCAGGCTGTAACCATCGCCCTTTTTTTTGCCGGCACCCGTACCGGCAAGGAAAATACGGAATTACTCCTGACCATTGGCCTGCTTGAAATACTGTTCAGCGTTTTAGCCGCATTCTGGTTTAGCGCCACTGCCCGCCAGCTTAACACCAAAGAGCTGGACACAATAAAAGAGGCGCATGCCCGGGAAAGAGAAAAAATTCGGGTCAATGCAGAACGCCAGAAAACGCGGATTGTGAATGCCAGCCAGAAAAAGATCCTTAAAGAAACCCGGCGGGCGCAGGCAAGTGCCAACATCAAAGTCGGTGCGTCATTCACCGCAGCCCTTGCCCTGGGCGCATTGATGTTGTATACCCAGTTCGTTACCTTTGGCCTGCTCATTCTGACGACTGCCGGTGGTGGTCTGGCCGGATACCTCGCCAGAGGGAAACAGTTTAAACTGTCCCGAAAAAACGATCATTTTCTGGAACAGGAAAAAACCGCACCCAAACAGCGTAAACATCTATCCCAGTAATGCATTCCGATCTTTTCCCGGGATGCCGGAGTTTTTTATGGAGTACTCAACAGGATCAATCGGCCGGACACTCATGATTCGGCTGGACAATGGCGACGACCTTCACCAATGCTTAATAGAAATTGTCATCAAAGAAAACATTCGCAACGCCTGGTTTCAAATCCTGGGTGGAATCAAACGCGCTGAAGTGGTCACCGGCCCGGAACAACCTGTTATGCCTCCAGTCCCGGTCTGGAAGGATATTGACAACACCCGTGAGGCCATTGGCAGCGGCTCCATTTTCAGAGATGGAGATGAGCCACTCATCCATCTCCATGCAGCCCTTGGTCATCATGGCGAGACAACCACGGCCTGCGTGCGAAAACAGACCAAAGTGTACCTGACCCTTGAGATTGTTCTCTTTGAGCTTATCGGCTTTGAGGCCGGACGTCCCTGGTACGACAAAGGCGGTTTTAACAGACTCACCTTTTCCTGAGCACCCTTACCGTCCTATTAACAAAACGCCGCATCCTGCGCCCGGCACTTTCAACGGAGGTTTATATGCCTGTTATTTTGCCCATGAAAAACAGAACGCCCGTTACGCTGGCTCCGAGCAAAATTGTCTGTATCGGGCTGAATTATCTTGATCACATAAAGGAAAGCCAGTCGGTTAATGTACAGAATTTCACCAACGAAGTTCCGCAGGAGCCGGTACTCTTCCCGAAAACTCCCAATGTACTCACTGCTCCTGACGCCCCCATCATCCTCCCCGCCTTTGTTCGCGAATATGCGTTTGATGAACAACGCACGGATTATGAAGGAGAGCTGGCAGTCATCATCAATAAACAGTGCAAAAACCTGCGTGAAGATGAGGTCATGGCGCATATTCTCGGCTTTACCTGCTTTAACGATGTCAGTCAGCGTAATCTGCAGCGCAACGATAAATCGGGCTGGTACCGGGGAAAATCACTGGATAGTTTTGGCCCCATCGGCCCGGTCATTGTTGCCCCGGAAGATATTGGTGATGTGCAAAACCTTGCCATTGAAACCCGACTCAACGGCAAAGTAGTCCAACAGGCCAACACATCTCAAATGATCTTTACCGTCATTGAACTGGTTGCCTATATTTCCAGAAACTTTACCCTGGAAGCAGGCGACATTATCAGTACCGGAACGCCCAGCGGAGTGGGCTCTGTTAAAGAGGGCGATCTGGTTGAAGTGGAAATTGAAAACATCGGTATATTGAAAAACCCGGTCAAAGATGAGCGTTGAAACCAGGGGGGATGGACAATGATGCAAACAGTCAACATTCAAAAACAGCTGGCAGCCATCAGCACCCACTGGCAACCCCGAACCGTTGGTAGACTCAACGGCCAGCTGGTGAAACTGGCCAAGCTGAAAGGGGAATTCATCATGCACCACCATGAGCAGGAAGACGAGATGTTCATGGTGCTCAAAGGGACGCTTACGATCAAGTTTTCCAGCCACACAGTCAGCCTCAGCCAGGGGGAATTCCTGGTTATCCCCAGGGGCGTAGAGCATCAACCAGTAGCCTCCGAAGAGGTACACGTCATGCTTTTTGAACCCGAAACCACCGTCAATACCGGCAATATCATCAACGAGCTTACCGATACTCACTGATCTGTTTGTTCCTGCCCTATCCCATGCATACTCAAAAACTCGGTCCCCTGCTCCTCAGCGGGCTGATGATCGGCCCCATCCTCGGCTCTGGAATAATAATTTTGCCGCCCCTGGTTTACCAGGTGGCAGGTGAGTGGGCATTTTGTGCCTGGCTGCTCATTGTGGGCATCAGTTTTTTCTTTGCCACCATTTTCGCACGGCTCTCGATTCTCTTTCCAGGCAGCGCCGGGGTGGCCAATGCCATAGAACATGCCTTTGGCCAACGCATCAAGCGGCTGACGTCATTGTATCTGATCGGTGCGGTACTGTTTGGGCCGGTGGCGGTCATGCTCACCGCAGCCCGCTACCTGCAGCTTGGTTCAGACGTTCCGGTTGCCCTTATCGCCGCCGTACCGCTGCTGTTCTGCACCGGTTTACTGCTTCTTCAGGTGAGTTCCATTGGCCGCATATCCCTGTGCATATCCACATTGGTTGCAGTCACCTTGTTCAGCGGGGCAGCCGATATTCTCCTCTTTCATCACAAAGCAGCAATGGCCTTACCCCCTTTTTCCGGGGCTGATTTTGGCTATGGCCTGCTTCTACTTTTCTGGACTGTTGTTGGCTGGGAAGTTGTCGGTAATTACAGTGGAGATGTGCGCGACCCGGAAAAAACTATTCCGCAGGCCGTGACCTTTTCAGTCTGCATCATGGCTCTGGTCAGCCTGACTGTTGCTGCCGGGGTGCAGATGATCCCGTCTGGACTTGTCCAGGGCAGCTCTGTAACCATAACAGATCTTGTCCGGCCGCTTTTTGGTCGCTCAAGTGAGCTTGGCATGGCAGCCCTTGTAACCTCATTATGTATGACCTCCTACCTGCTCTTTACAGGCGGGGTTGCTCGGCTTGTTTTTTCACTGGCACGCTTGGAAGAGCTTCCGCAGTTTCTCGCCAGACAATCAGCCACCCAGGCACCGGCTGCGGCAATTCTCAGCCTGGCAGTTTTCCATTTTTTTGTACTTGCAGGGGTCTATCTGAAAATTGCAGATATTGAGCAGCTGGTGGCCCTGGCTGATGGTTTTTTTATTGCCAATGCCTTAATCGGTATCCTTGCCGCCATCAAGCTCCTGGAAAGCACTCTGCTCCGTTCTGCAGCAGTGCTGTTGGCTGTTGTCTTTACAGGTATATTTCTGCAATCGGCAAAACCGGTTATTGCAATAATTTGCGGTATGGCAATCTTTTTTGTATTTTTTCCCGCAGAACACGGCAAAAAAAGAGAAATTCACTAGTGTCTGTCCCAAAATGAGGATTTTTGTTCGAGCTCAGATAAGCGACCGGCGGGA
>RKSL01000284.1 GCA_008633435.1 Candidatus Desulfobulbus rimicarensis
CTGATTTAACCGAGATCTTTATGTTGGCAGCGGTTTCAGATAAGGCATTATCAGAAATTTTTATTGCTGCCGGAGAAGAGCCGATTTCAATGATTGAGATGGCAAAGGTTATTGGCAGGGTACTGGGAAAAAAAATTCGGGTTATCCGTCTCCCAATATGGCCTTTTTTTCTGGGAGCTGATATTTGCAAAGTCGTCTGTAAACCTTTTGGCATTCATCCCCCCCTCTACCGTCGCAGGGTTGCTTTTTATACTAAGGATCGAAAATTTGATATTTCCAAACTTCGTGACGTCCTGGGATATAAATTGAAATACACTAATGAAACAGGTTTGATCGAAACTGCCAAATGGTACATTGATAACGGCTGGCTGTCCGGAAAATAGTTACTATTTAAAGTGGTAGATTGATATTAGGTAATATTTATGAATAAAATAACGGTGTTAGGGAATAATTCCGGCAGAAATGCCGGAGACATGGCAATTCTTGGGAATCTCTTACGGGATATTTCCGAGGAAATTCCGGGGGTTGAATTTTGCGTACCCACGACAAACATACGGTATATTCGCGAGCATTTTCAAGAGTTCAATGTACGACCGGTTGGATTGATGCCGTGGAACGGCTGTATTAGAAATTTTGGATATTCCATGTATAAGGCAATGATTGATACCGATCTTGTTCTTATCTGTGATAATATTCTCTTTGACCGTAAGTTTTATAATCCTTTATTTAATAATCTTTCCTCCATTGCTTTTTTTGCACCTGCCTGTAAAAAGCGGAATATTCCCATTGTTCTTTATAATTGTTCTGTCGGTCCAATTGATTATGAAGTAGGCAAAAAGGCTATGCAAAAAGTGCTTGATGCTTCTGATCTTGTAGTGACCCGTGATGAAGCAACCAAGGAGATTTTTGATAACCTTGGAGTTCGCTACCCGGAATTACATATCCATGCGGACTGTGCCCTGAATACAGTACCGCCTTCTGATGAACATATGGCAAAAATTATTGCTCAAGAGGGATTGTTCACAAATTCCAGAGGAACAATCGGCTTTAACGTAAACGCCTATATTGATAATTGGAGCAAGGGGGGAACGTTTACCCGTGATGATTTTTGTTCTTCTATAGCTGGTGCTGCGGATCAGGTTATAGAAGAGCTTGGTGTGGATGTTATCTTCTTTGTCACCCAGGTGATGGATCTTAAAGTGACTAGAGAATGTGTTGCTAAAATTGCCAAACAGGATCGGGTAAAGATTATTTCCAATGTTGAGTATACTTACGAGGATATTGCCGCATTGCTTGGGATGGTTGACGTACATTCAGGGTTACGGACACATACATTGATTTTTTCAGCGGCGATGTCCACTCCTATGATAGGCATTACTTCTTATCCCAAGAGTACCGGATTTTTACGAACAGTAGGGCAGGAAAAATGGCAGGTTCCGTTTGAAAAACTCACAGCAGATTATCTTGCCGGGATGATAAAGGATGCCTGGAAGGTGAAAAAAGAGACTCAGGAACAGCTTAAACCCATTGCCCGGAGAGAAAAGGAAAAAGCCCGTAAAACAGCAAGTCTGCTCAAACGATATGTCTAATTCCTCTGCCTGTAAGTCCGGGCTGAATGGTACCGTAAAAAGAAGCGAAGAGAGTGCCACTGAAAAGTTGTCATTAAACAATTCGTCATCAGCGAAAGGTGGTTACGGGGTTTTTTTCTGGATCAAGTTGTTTGCCAGCTTTTGCCTTATCGGGTTTGTAGCCTGGAAAACTGGATTGACAACCCGTGCGGGGTGGGACAAACTGCTTTTAATGCTGCGTGGGGCTAACTATCTGTATTTGTTTCTTTCTCTTCTTTGTGGCATCGTATTAACGACAATCAGTTCCTGGAAATGGCAGGTGCTTTTGCGGTCCAAGGGAATCAAAATCCCCTTGTTCAGACTTGTTTCTTTTTATTTTATTGGCCGTTTTTATAATCTTTTTTTACCCACGTCAATGGGGGGGGATGTTGTTCGGGTTATTACTGTGGCAACTCATTCCGGGGCCAGAGATGAGGCGGTTGCTTCCGTGTTTGTTGAGCGATTAACCGGTATGATAACGCTGCTTGTGGTCGCATGTTTTGCAACTGTTTTTGGCTTCCGAAATTATGATTTGCCTGTACTTACAGCTAGCCTGTTCTTTGTTGCGGTATTGATTTTTATGATTCTCTGGCTGGTTTTTGATTCCCGTCTTTTAGCTAAAATTACGGAACTTTCTGGCAATAAATTTACTCAACTAACAAAGATTTTAAGAAAGGTTATTCGTTTACAGGGGGTAATTCGTGAATATAAGGATAATCCGATTGTGTTGATCAAGGTATTCTGTATTTCTTGTCTGTTTTATTTTACCGCAGTAATTAATGTCTGGGTAAGCTCTCGGGTTTTTGTTAATGATGTCAGCTTTTCTTCAATGCTTCTGGCTGTACCGGCAATCATGCTGGTGATGAATCTTCCTGTCTCCATTGGAGGACTAGGTCTGATGGAAGCTGCCTACGCCTTACTTTTCCCTCTTTTTGGCTATACATCCGCATTGGCTTTGTCAACAGCCCTGCTCATGCGTTTTAAATCGCTTGTTCATGGGGGGGTTGGTGCTGGGTTTCATCTTGCCCGTCTTCGCACTGTCGATAATGGTGTCAAGCTGGAAGAATCTGAAAAAACAATATGAAGGATTCACACCGAAAATACAGGTTTACTGATATTATTGAGGACAAAAACAAATCTTCGTTACAAAAATATCAGGACATGGTCATTGGTAAGCGTAGTTTGTTGCCTCTGATCCGTCATGAGCTGAGTATGCTTTTACTTGGGCCTTTACCTGGCGCATTAGGGCTTGTTTTACGGAAAAGGTTTTTTCCATCTATGTTCGGTTCGGTTGGC
>RKSL01000133.1 GCA_008633435.1 Candidatus Desulfobulbus rimicarensis
AGCAGCGCGAATTTGCACAAAGTCGGGCTGTGTTTAGCTTCCCGTTACACGCCTTGTTGAACGAAGCCGCTAACGCGGAGAAGTCAGTCCATTACTTTTGTCGTTCATCACCATAATCTTACCATGATCCACTTAATTCATTTATATTCTAATTTTAAGCAATGGAGATAACCATGAGTATGCCATCAAACAACCCTTTAAACCGTCCTGAGCATTTTAACTATCTGTATGATAAACATGTGCGCCATCTAAATTTGATGGGGTTACGACCCAAAACCATTGAGGCGTATTCCCGTGCAATTCGTCGTCTTGGGATGCATTTTGATTATCATATAGAAGACTTAACAGAGGATCAGTTACTGAGCTATTTCTCGGATGTATTAAAGAGTCATTCTATCAGCACAGTAAAGTTAGATTTGTACGGATTAAAGTTCTTTTATTTGCACACGTTAAAACGCAGTTGGAAAAATATCCCCTTAGTAAAAAGCCCCAAAGTAAAGCGCTTACCCGATGTCTTAAGTATCGAAGAGGTGTGTTTATTGATCTCGAATACGCACGTGTTAAGTTATCGTGTCTTTTTCTTGGTCACTTACACCTTAGGTTTACGTTTAGGTGAGACCCTCGGGCTTGAAGTGGGTGATATTGATGCAAAGAGGATGCGTGTGCATATTCGCCGTGGCAAAGGAGGAAAAGATCGTTTAGTGACAATGACACCGTTTACCTTAAGCGTATTACGCCGTTTTTGGAAAGTGCACAAACATCCTAAACTGTTATTTCCTAATCGTAAAAAAACACTGGAAGCCGTGCGTTCAAGCACTAAACCTCTAGATCGTGGCGGTGTTCAAAAAGCCATACACGTAGTGGCACGTGCCTGTGGTTTTAAAAAAAGATTTCCATTCATACCCTTCGACACAGCTACGCCACACACTTATTAGAAAACGGCATTGATATTCTCACGGTACAAAAGACCTTAGGCCACAGCTGTATTCGTACCACCGCTATTTACCTTCACCTTACCCCTACCATAGAACAACGTACCCACAACAAACTCAATCAGTTCATGCGACAGATTCAAACTGAACTAGGATGGATATCAAATAATCACCCCTCTATGGGTGATCAATCATGAGATTATCATCCATCATCAAACTGTTTGAAGGTGAGTATCAAGAGCGTTATAAAGACCAGATATTACCGAGTCACCAACGCGCCTTGTCACGCTTAAAAGACTGTCGTAGTGAATACAGCCCACGTATGAAACTTGCCTGTGGCGATTGTGACAAAACCACCTACTTACCGCATTCCTGCGGTCACAGGCACTGCCCACATTGCCAGCAACACGACTCTCAACATTGGATTGATCAACAGCTTAAACGCCGTGTAAAAGGTCGTTATGTGATGATGACCTTCACCGTCCCTGCAGAATTTCGTCCCCTGTTTTATGCGCATCAAAAAGCCCTCTACACCTTATTGTTTGGCGTAATCTGGGAAACCCTCCAAACCTTTAGCCAAAAAGATAAACAACTTCAAGGCACACCCGGTGCCATTGCCGTGCTACACACTCACAGCCGTAGGCTAAATTATCACCCGCATATTCACGTTATTATGCCCATGGCCGCCTTTAATAAAAGCCAACAACTGTGGAGAGAGAAAAGTGGCAACTATCTGTTTGATCATAACGCACTCGCCATAGTATATCGGGCTAAACTACTCGCGGGGATAACCACGCTAACACTACCGCTACCCACGTCATACCCAAAAGAGTGGGTTGTGGACTGTAAAGCGGTAGGGCAAGGCGACAAAGCCATAATCTACCTCGGGCGTTACCTCTACCGCGGCGTTATTCGTGAAAAAGATATTTTGAAAGTAGAAAACGGCAAGGTTACCTTTGCCTATCAAAACGCACAAACTCATCAACGAGAAACACGAACCCTAGAGGGAGCAGAATTTCTGTGGTTGATTATGCAACACGTCTTACCACGAGGCTTTAGACGATCCAGAAACTACGGATTTCTCCACCCCAACAGTAAACTGTTAAAACAGATTCAGCTGATCACGCAGGTATTTATAAAACCACCCAAGCCACGAAAACGCGCGAGCGTTAAATGCCCCTGTTGTGGCGGTAAAATGGCTATAGTGCAGACACAGATAAACAGTTTACGACCCGCAAAGTGGCAGGAAAAACCAGCTCTAAAGCCACAAGTGGTAACGCTGTGATGTAAACCAAACACTAAAATTAAAAACAAAAAAGTCAGTTAATATGAAGGTCATCGGCTGGATAAAAACAAGGAGAAAATGAGCAAAGCGTCAAAAAAAGACGCAAAAACACAAGAGATGAGAAAGATAACAACACCGCAGCACGCCATTCATTGGTCATGCTCAAAAATGCAGTAAACACCAAAAAAGTAATCTACATAGGACATCGCAACAAAGCCGGGCTTGTACAACAAACGGTTCAGCTCGTGGCTTCTCGCTGCGCTCGAATCACGATCTAACCTTATTCG
>RKSL01000020.1 GCA_008633435.1 Candidatus Desulfobulbus rimicarensis
ATATCTATGCCGGCATGGCAGATATGCCCTCAATGTTTATAGATGGAGTCCATCCTAATGCCCTGGGGGCGAAAAAAATTGCGTCTCTTGTTTTTGCAAGAATATCGAGTTTGTAAGTAATACCGAAATATACAATAATTTTATGCTCATGAAAAAAGCAATCTGTTTACCCGTAATTTTTGGCCATGTCCTTTCTGTCGTCTTTGTTTGCACATCTTGGACGACATGCCGTGCGACTGTGGATTTGGAGCAGTTCACCGGAACTCATACCCGAGTGGTATGGGTTCAGGAACAGGGGAAGGGAACTGATACTTTTGCCCTGGGCGAAAATTTTAAACTCATGGGATATGATTCCCGTGATGGAAAAAATGAACGGCCGCTCCTGCCTGAAACAGGAAATTTTTATAAGTCCTTTTTTACCCCAGACGGTCAACAGGTTGTCGTGAGTAATCGTCGACTTCATGAGATTTATCTTGTGGATTTTGATCGTGGAAGGAAAAAAAAACTAGGTAAAGGTATTGCTGTTGATGTCTGGCAGGATCCTTCAACGAATACAGTCTGGGTATATGCATTGGCAGGTGATGGCCCGGAAAATATGTATTTTACTACCCATCCTCTTATTCGTTTTCCTCTTGAGCGACCTGAACAACGGGAAAAGGTATGGGACAAGACACCTCTTTCCTGGAGTAATTTTGATTTGTCAAGAGATGGGAAATTTGCAGGAGGACTTTTTCCCTGGCCCAATGCCGGGATTCTTCTTGTTGAAAAGAATAAATGGAAACAGTATGGCAAGGGTTGCTGGACCGCACTCAGTCCAGATAACAGTGCAATCCTCTGGGTATTTGACGGTTTGCATAGAAACCTTAACTTTGTCAATCCATTCACTGCCCAGTTTTGGTCGACAAATATCAATAATGCTCCAGGTATTAACGGCTATGAAGTGTATCATCCCCGCTGGTCAAATCATGTGCGTTTTCTCTCAATGACCGGACCTTATGTGGAAGGAGAGGGAGGGAATAAAATTACAGGAGGGGGGCGGAAAGTTGAAGTGTATCTGGGAAAATTCAGTCCGGATCTGAAGAATGTTGAGGCGTGGTTTCAACTCACCCATAATAATCGTGCAGATTTTTACCCTGAAGTCTGGCTGAAAAACGGCAAGGCGAGTCATTTTTCACAAGCAACGAAAGGCGCAGTCTCGCTTGCTGATGGTTCGGATGTCCTTGCCTGGCCCTCTGATACAAATAATCTTGTTTTTGTCTGGCAGAACGCGCTGGCAGAGAACAAACTTGATGAAAACAGTGCGTTGGGATTCAGTCAGTTTCGGGTTGCGGCAAAACATCGCGCTCGTTTTAATCGTTTTTTGGAAATGGATTTGCAGGGGGCGGGATTTATTGCAGACTGGCCTTCAATAAAAGCGGCAACGATACTCAACAAAAACGCCAGTCTGGCGCTTGAACTCTTGTTTACACCAAGGAGCAGTGCTGATAGCGAAAGGGGAGCCGTCGTTCAAATTCGTGAAAAAAACAGTCCAACAGGTTTTGCGATATTGCAACAGGGGAAAAAACTGATGCTTGAGATGATCTCTACGGGTAAGCCTGTTGTCCGGGAGATAATTCCGACAGATCTGCAGGCTGGTCGCCCCATACATATTGCAGTTGTGCTGTTGCCAGGTAGCCTGAGAGTCTTTATCGACGGACATAGACAGCTTGAGAGGAAAGGAGAATATACTCATAGTATGTCTGTACAGGAACCTGAACTTATTTTTGGGCAATTACAAGAAGCTGCTTCAGGAATTCATGGTGCCATTTCTCATGTAGCCCTGTTTGGCAACGGGAAACCGGATAAAACTCTTGCCGCTGATGCCCGTGTTGTGACCGGGGAGCTGGAGTCGAGAAAAGCGGTTGAATCGTTTCGTTTCAAAGGTGAATTGATCGAAGTTTCCAGAGTTCCTGTGCCAGAAAATCTGGGGGCGTACAGGCGGGCACTTGTTGTTAATCGCTACCGTGTTCTTGATTCGAGTCAGCCATTTGCGTCGGGGCAGGAAATTCTCGTTGCTCAATGGGCGGTTCTGGACAGAATGGTCTTGCCGGAGACAAAAGCGTTTACTCCGGGACAAATTGTTCAGCTCGAGGTAGAAAAATTTGATGATCATCCCGAACTTGAAGGCGAGCGGTTAATGATGGACATGTTTGATCCGGATCTTGAAATATATTACCAGGTAGATTTGCAGCAGTAACAGCCTGGCAACGGTTGTATATGGTCTTTTCATCTCATCTTTTTCTTTTTTATTTTCTTCCGATCAGCCTGGGGTTGTATTACCTGATGCCCGGGCGAGGGAAAAACCTGCTGCTTACACTTCTGAGTTATGTGTTCTATGGGTGGTCCAACCCGTTGTTCACCCTGCTTATGTTGTTTTCTACAGTTGTAGATTATGTCTGTGGCTGGATTATAGGTTGTAGTGATTCTGTAACAGCGTCCAGGAGAAGAAGGTTTGCCCTCATAACTTCAATTATCACTAACCTCTCTCTGCTCTGTATCTTTAAGTACAGCAATTTTGCTCTGGAAAATTACAATCAGTTGTTAGCTGCCGTCGGTATGGAGAACCTGGGCATTGAGTTGGGATTTCGTTTTATTCTTCCCCTTGGCATAAGTTTTTATACCTTTCAGTCAATGAGTTATACAATTGACGTATACAGGAATGATGCCAGGTTCCAGAAGAATTTTATAGACTTTGCCTGTTACGTATCTATGTTTCCCCAGCTGGTTGCAGGTCCGATTATTCGTTTCCAGGAGGTGGCTAATCAGCTTGCAGTACGTACGCATACACTGGAGAAGTTTTCAAGGGGCGTGGCCCTGTTCTGTCTTGGCATGGCAAAGAAAGTAATTCTAGCCAATGGCTGCGGTAAAGTTGCAGATGTGATTTTTTCTGCCGGAACTCTGCACTGGTTCGATAGCTGGTATGGAGCTTTTGCCTATTCCTTTCAGATCTATTTTGATTTTTCCGGATATTCTGACATGGCAATTGGTCTAGGATTGATGTTTGGCTTTATTTTCCCAAAAAACTTCAGCTCACCCTATAAATCCGCTTCCATCACAGAATTCTGGAGGCGTTGGCATATCTCGTTGTCCACCTGGTTGAGAGAATATCTCTATTTCCCCCTGGGCGGTAATCGCAAAGGCCGTAAACGGACTGCACTTAATCTTGTTATCGTCATGTTCCTCGGAGGGTTATGGCACGGGGCGTCATGGAACTTTGTTATCTGGGGCTTGCTGCATGGTAGTTTGCTGGGGCTTGAGCGGAGCATGGGGCGTCGATCTCTCTATTTTACATTGCGTCGGCCTTTTCGGATTGGTTTCACCTTTCTACTGGTTGTCCTTGCCTGGGTGTTTTTCCGGGCAGAAACGCTTTCAGGGGCATTGACATATCTTTCCTGTATGTTCGGCTTGTCTACGATTCCTGACACTTCAATGCTGGTGCGGGGTATTGTTTATCAGCCTTATTATCTGCTGGTGATGAGTATTGCAGCAATTGTTGTGTGGGCAGCCCCACAAAGCTGGGACTGGACCAGGAGATTGACGTTCACCAAGGCAGGACTTATCGGCCTTTGTATGATACTTTCTCTTCTGTTGTTGACGTTGCAGTCATATAATCCGTTTATTTATTTCAATTTTTAGTTTTTTCTATTTGTTATGACCAATAGACTGAGCAGAGAGCAGCTGGCAGCACTTGAAGTAGGTCATACCGAGATCTCCCGGGGGTTGTCGGCGGTCATTGTTGTGGTGTTTCTGGTTCTTATTGTTGCCGTTCCCTTGGCTCAGATGCTATGTGACAGACATGAGGGATTACCTGGGATTGTTGCGGGGCTTAAACTGTTGGTAACTGTTGAACACAAACAGCTTGATGATAAACTTCACGGTTTTTCAGGTATATGGCAGGATAACAATCGGCTGCTTGCCGCAATGGGAGATTTTGAAGAGCAACTTGAGAAATCAAGTTTTCTTCGAAGTTGGCTTCTTGCCCCTGGCCAGCGCCTTCTTTTAGCCCTTGGCTGTGGTAATGAAAAAGTATATCCCGGACAAAAAGATTGGCTATTCTATCGTCCTGATATGGATTATCTGATGGGGCATGGGTTTTTGGATTCAGATATTCTCAAGATACGGAGGCTGGCAGGAAAAGTTTGGGAAAACCCGATCCAGCCAGATCCTGTGGCTGCAATTCTTGATTTTAACAGACAGCTGCATGAAAAAGGGATCAGGCTTGTTCTCATGCCGACTCCGATTAAAGCGTCATTGCATCCTGATTTTTTTACAAAAACAAATAACTGGCACCTGCCGTTGCAAAACAGATCGTGGCAAGAATTTCTTGATCAGATGAGTGCTCATAATATAGATGTTTTTGACCCGGCTCCCCAGCTGAAACAGTTGCTGCGTCATACAAAGCAGCCACAGTATTTGAAAACAGATACGCATTGGCGGCCTGAGGCTATGGAAGCCGTCGCCCGGGAACTGGCACAGCATATCCAGCCAGCTCGTTTGGCTGGGACAGAGTCTGTGTTATATAAACGTGCAAAAAAGCAGGTGACCAACAGCGGTGACATTGCGGCGATGCTCCGCCTGGACGGGGGCTGGCGAAAATTTGACTGGCAAGAAGTGGAAATTCATCCTGTGTTGACAAAAGCGGCCGAACTTTGGCAGCCGGTAACAGCATCTGAGGTGCTGCTTCTTGGCGACTCCTTTGCAAATATTTATTCGTTGTCAGGAATGGGTTGGGGAGAGGGGAGCGGACTTGGCGAACAACTCAGTTATTATCTGGACAAGCCTGTTGACGTGCTTTTGCAAAATGATTCGGGCGCCTTTGCTACCCGGGAACTGCTGGCAAGGGAATTAGCCCGTGGCCGGGACAGGTTGGCAGGGAAAAAAGTAGTCATTTGGCAGTTTGCCAGTCGTGAATTATCCTCGGGTAACTGGAAGTATCTAGATATGGAGTTAAAGGAACGCCCTGAAAGTGATTTTTTTGTGCCCGACCCAGGAGAGACTCTTCAAGTCAAAGCCGTAGTAGCCTCAGTTTCCCGCTCTCAACAGCCCGGGGCAGTCCCTTATAAAGATAACATTATCACCTTGCATCTTGTGGATGTCAGAGAACTTGATTCAGGAAAAGAATATGGTCAGGCTCTGGTGTACTGTTGGGGGATGCGCGATAATGTGTTGACCAGGTTTGCCCGTGTCCGGGCGGGTCAGGAAATAGAATTACAGCTGGTTGACTGGGACAGTGTTGCCGCTGACTACTCATCTTATCGGCGCAGCACACTTGATGATGAAATGCTTGAACTTGAACTACCTGTATGGGGAGAAATCATACCATGAAAACTTTTTTAGTTTTGTTTGTTTCGGCTTTTTTTCTGCTGTTGTACGAGATCTGCCCAGCCTCTACTGTTGGTGAAGAAATCTCCGGGCTTGCCAAGTCATCAGGTGTTGACGGAGTGGTAACCGGCAAAGACGGCTGGCTCTTTTTACAGGAAGAGCTTGTTCATCTGGGAAGTCCGAGGTTCTTTGGCCCTGACATGGCTGGGATATCAAAAGCTGCAAAACCTGAGTTTGCTGACCCGCTACCGGCAATCGTTGATTTTAATAATCAACTCAAAAGACGTCATATTGATTTGATTTTTGTGCCTGTTCCCCCAAAGGCTTTGATATATCCTGATAAACTTCCTGGCAAGTATACAACGGAGGTAATCGCCCAGTTACAAAAACCGTATGAAGACCTGTACGAACAACTGCGTAAAGAAGGCGTGCAGGTTCTTGATTTGATCCCGTTGTACGGTAAATATCGCGACACAAAGCAAGTCTATTGCAAAACTGATTCTCATTTTTCCGGTAAAGGATTGTCGCTTCTTGCTGGGGAACTTTCTAGGGTACTCAAAAAAACAGGCTGGTATCCGGCTGTGCAAAAAACAGAATATTTACAGAAAGAAAAGGAGGTGGAGATCTCAGGAGATCTCGCTCAAATGGTGAAGTCTGCTGCCAAAGAGTCTCTGGGGCTTGATTTCGTCACAGATCCTCAAACCGGGAAAAATATAGTACCAGATGCTGACAGCCCGGTTTTGCTGCTAGGAGACAGTCATACTCTTGTCTTTTCTGTTGGTGGCGATCTACATACAACCGGAGCCGGTCTTTTTGATAAGCTGAGTGTCGAGTTGGGTTTTCCACTGGACAGGATTGGGGTTCGTGGCTCAGGTGCTACTCCAAGCCGCATTAAATTGTATCAGCGATCCAGGAAAGATCCAGCTCTGCTTGCCGCAAAAAAAGTCGTCATCTGGTGCCTGAGTGCAAGAGAGCTTACTGGTAGTGGAGGCTGGAGAAAAATTCCTGTTGCAAAAAAGTAGCAACGCACTAATGTCGCCGGGTAATGTAGTAGTTTTATAGATTTTGTAAGCATTCAACAGCACCATATTGGGTGTGCCCGCTGACCTAGACAGATTCTGTTGGGTAATTGATTGAATAATCGTGGATTGTTCATCGGGGTGTTGCTGAATTCTGACAAACCCGGGCGGAGATTTTTTCCCCTGTACATGGTAATTTTAACGGGTGAGGATGATGAACAAAAGAGGATTGTGGATAGTATTACCCATATTGATTACAGGTCTTTTTTTTCTACCTATTCAGCTTCAGCTTTGTCTGGCAGCCGAATCGACAGAAACGATTGTCCTTGAAGGAAGAGGAAAACAGGTTGTTGCGCCAGTTGATGAGGTCGAATCTGAGGGGTTATCTACACCCATGATGATTGGTATAGGGGTCGGCGTTGCTGCCCTTGCCGGTGGAGCAATAGCCCTTGGTTCAGGGAGTGGGGGTGGCGATGATGACGGCAACACAGCGACCCCCGCTCCTGCTGCTCCACAGGCTCCTCCAACCAGCGATATGCTGGTGTCGGCCTGGAATGCGACAGCAAACCAACCCGGAAGTGGCTTGACATATACAGGTGTCTATCAGCTGTTTCAGGGGGGAGGGCTCGCGTATGATATTTTTATAAGTGATGGTGAACATCTCGTTGGTGGCGGCAACTGGACGTTAAACGGATATACATTAACTATTCGAACCGATCACGGTTCAAGATACATTGGCACTCTGCAGCCGGGAAATGTAACCTCTGTTTCCTTGAATGCCAACACTGGCTGGAATCTTAATCTGTCCCGGTAAGTAGTTCGGCGGTTCATTTTTTCCGTGCATTAATCTTCAAAAAAGCAAGGCAGGCCTGTTGGCAGTCTTGCTTTTTCACTTTGTATTTATTGGTATTTTCAGAGAGATAACACATGAAACGAATCGGCTACTTTCTGCGCCTGATAATTACAGCGGTACTTTTACTGTATGTCCTGCAGAAGGTAGGTCTATTTGATGCAGAGGGGCGGGGGAAACTTCTTGGCTTAATCCGGTCAGTTTCCATACCGATTCTTTTTCTATCTCTCCTTGTCTCCCAGCTTCTCAATCTTTCCAGCGGTTTTAAATGGTTTCTTCTGCTCCGTTCACGGGGGATCGAAGTCAGCTTTTTCAGAGCCTGGGGACTGTATATGGTTGCCATCTGTTTCAGTCTTCTTTTACCCACAAGTATGGGAGGTGATCTGATCAGGATTCATGAACTCGGTCGTTTTACCGGGAAAAGGGCAGAAGCCGCTGCGTCGGTTTTTGTCGAACGGTTTTCCGGGATGGTTATCCTCTTTTTTTTAACAGTTGTAGCGGTTTTCATGCAGAGACAACTGCTTTCTGTTGCCTGGATGACTATCAGCCTGATGGTGGCAATAGGTGGCAGCGCAGCAATTATCTGGATAATAATTGACGAACGCCCCTACCGTTTTGTTACGGCTTTTTTAAGGAATAAACTGCCATTTCTAACTGGGATACTTGGTAAGATTGATAAACTCCACCAGGCTGTCCTTGAATACCGTCATGACCGCTGGGCATTATTTATTGCTTTTATCAATACATTTGTTTTTTATTTTCTTGCTGTGGTTAATGTGTATGTAACAGCACTTGCCTTTAATACAGAAATTCGTTTTATGGAACTCCTTGTAGCTGTGCCGCTGATTATGTTTATAATGAATCTGCCCATTTCCATTGGTGGAATCGGTCTCATGGAGTTTTCCTATATTTTTGTTTTTGATATTTCCGGTTACAGCAGTGCTCTGGCACTTTCCACTGCCCTGCTGATGCGATTCAAATCACTTGTCGACGCCGGTATTGGCGGGGTACTCTATCCAATTCTTTCTCGTGCATTACCAGAGTTGCCTGAACAGACTTCTGAGGAGTGATAAGGAGACTGATGAAAGTCAGTAGAGTGTGCAGATTCGTGGTTTTTGCACTTTTTCTGGTAGGTTCTTCGTGCGTATTTTTTGTCCCAGGACAGGCTGCGGTACAAACTTCTGCTATACACAAAGCGTCCCCTGATCGGGCGATGCAGCTTGAGGATTTGTTGCAAAGGGCTTTACAGGCAAACCGCACCTTGCAGGAAAACGCTTTGCTGGTTGAAAGCAGCAGGTATTCACGGCAAAGCGCTGAATCAGATTTTGCGCTGAAATTTCAACCTTCTGCCAACTTCGGAATTTCTGGCAGTAACACCACATCGGAACAGACTCGTGGAATTTCCGGGAAGATAAGTAGAAAAAACAGCCTGGGTATCGAGGCTTCAGTTACGCCTTCAATATCCTATCGGGAGGACAGTGGTACGGTAACTGGTCTCGGGGCGAGATTGTCAATCCCGTTATTTAGGGGATTTGGCCGGGAATACAATTATGACGCCCTGTATGCAGCAGATTTTTCCCTGGCAACCGCTACCCGGAATATGTATTTGTCCGAGGTGGAAATTGTTCTTGAAACAGTGGGGCTTGTCTATGAAGTTCTCAGGCAGCAGGAACTGGTGAAGCTGTTTTCTTTTCAGAAGCAGAGGTTTGAAGGACATGTACACAGGGCACGTATTATGGAGGCAACAGGACTGAGTTCGCCCATTGATACGTATCGGGCCCGCATTCGTCTGAGCGATGTACGGGAACAGCTGACCATTGCCAGGGAAAAATACCGTTCGTCACTTGATCGCCTCAAGGTTCTGCTTGCCTATCCCGTGGAAAGTACACTAACTCCTCAAGCCCCGTTGTCATATTCCCCTACCAGGATTTCAGAGGCAAAGGCTATAGGGATTGCTCTTGAAAACAGGATTGAGCTTGAACAAAGTGAGGCAGATTTCCTGGAAGCTGAGAGGAAATCTAAGGTGGCTAAAAGAGGCTTGTTGCCTGATATCAATCTTGTCGGAACCTATCGGAAGAGTGCTTTTTCTGATGATTTTACAGGATTTGATCCTGATTCCGATGAATTTTGGAGTCTTGGTCTGACCAGCAGTACAGATTTTTCAAGAAGCCGTGAAAAAGCAGCGTATCAACAGAGCTTGCTTGAAAAGCGGAGAAGGCAATTGCAGAAGCAGAGCAGGAAAGATGAGATAATTTCTGAAGTTAAAAGTCGATTGGACGCCCTTAAGCAGGAAGAACAACGTATTGCATTGCGGGAAGATCAGATTATCCAGGCCAGAGGGAAGATGCGTCTTGCCGAGATCAAGTTTGCCCATGGTATGGGAGATAATTTTGATCTGGTCGAATCCGAAACCGAATTTTTGCGGGCAAAAACCAATCTTTTGAGTGAAAAGATCGGCTATATTGTGGGACAATACCGGTTGAGGGCGGCTCTGGGGACGTTACTTGCACGATGATACAAAAAAAGACCCAACATCTTTATATAGCGATTCTTGCTCTGGCCGGATTGCTGCTTTTTTCAGGGGGAGATCCTGTTTGGGCTATAGATAATGCGTTGTTATTTGCCCGGGTTGAGCGGGGTGATCTTACTGTTTCCATACATACGGTCGGTCTTCTTGACGCTGCCAAATCGCATATGGTTTCTTCAGAAATACGGGGGAATAAAGGCAAAATTATTGAACTTGTCCGTGATGGCAGTTGGGTCGAAAACGAGGCGGTGCTTGTCAGGCTTGATCCCTCACCTTTTGAAGAGGAAGTCCATAAATTACAGGGCAAAGTAGAAAGCCTGCAGGCAGCGGTCGAGGCGGTTAAACAGTTGGCAGCATGGGAAAAGAATCAGGCCGGGCAAAGAATTTCGGCCCGGGAGTATGACCTGAAAGTTGCCGAACTTGATCTTGAGCGGTTGATCAACGGCGACGGCCCTCTGCAGCTTGCACAATACCGGGAGGAAATGGAAAAAGCCAAGGCTGAACAGGATAAATATGCTTCATTTGCCCGGGAGCTCAAAGGGCTTGAAAAGGAAGGTTTTCAAAATCCTGCTGAAGTTGTCAGGGCACGTGAAAACGCAAAAACCTTTAAAGGAAAATACGAGGCGGCAAGACGCCGCTATACCAGCTACCGTGACTTTGTTTTACCTTCCCTGCACGAAGCAGCAAAAGCAAAGGTTCAGAACAGTAAGCTGATACTTGAGCAGAGCAGGAAGGCGGCTGGCTTTAAAATTGCCACCGCAACAGCAGAAGTAAACAAGACCAGGGTGAAACTGCAAACAGCAAAAAGTTCTCTTGCTCTTGCCCGGGACGAGCTTGAAAAGACAGTTTTACGAGCCCCTTTCGCCGGTATTGCTATTTTGTATGAAGCGTTTCGAGACGGCCAGAAGCGAAAACCACGGGTTGGCGATATTGTACTCATGCACCAGCCAATACTGTATTTGCCTGATGTCTCCAAATTCATTGTCCGGACAAGGGTGCGGGAGGTCGACCTCTATAAAATTCGGATCGGCCAGCAGGCCGCAGTTCGTATTGATGCCTACCCATCCCTTGCCTTTACCGCCAAAGTGCAGTCGATTGGTGCTCTTGCCACAGAGAATCATCCTGGCAGTGGTGGTGGAAAGTATTTTCAGGTAATTATGACCCTGGCAGGAACCGATCGTCGTCTTCGTCCGGGGATGACAGCCCGTGTTCTCATAAATGGGGATCATGAAGAAAATGTCCTGTTAGTGCCGGTACAAGCTGTGTTCAGGGAGAGTGATGGCAAAACCTATTGTTATGTTTTTTCACTCCGGGGCCTGCGAAAGGTACTGGTAGCCACTGGCCGGGATAACGACCTGCAGGTTGAAGTGGTTTCCGGCCTCAAAGAAGGTGACCGGGTGAGTCTTGTCCCGCCTGAACAGACTGAAATCCAGTGAGTTACATCCGATGCCTGCCACTCCTTTAGTGCAACTTGAGAACCTGACAAGGGATTTTGTACTGGGCCAGGAAACAGTCAGAGTTCTCAAGGGAATCGATCTGAAAGTATATCATGGCGATTTTATCGCAATAATGGGATCTTCAGGTTCAGGTAAGTCAACACTACTCCACATTCTCGGGTGTCTGGATCGTCCAACTGCAGGAACATATATCTTGGATGGTCAAACTGTGGAAGGGCTGTCTGACCGCAGGCTTTCAAGAATTCGAAACAGCTATATAGGATTTGTTTTTCAGGAATTTAATCTCTTACCCGAAGCCACAGTGTATGAAAATGTGATGTTGCCCTTTGTGTATGCGAATCTTGACAGGATAACTTGCCGGAGCCGGGTTGTGCATGCCATTGAAAATGTCGGGCTGGGAAACCGCTTAAAGCATCGGCCTGCAGCACTCTCTGGTGGGGAAAGACAGCGGGTCGCCATTGCAAGGGCGTTGGCTATAAGTCCCAGGCTTATTCTGGCAGACGAGCCAACAGGCAACCTTGACTCTGCAAACAGCCGGGACATTCTTACTCTTTTTGAGCAACTGCATGCCAAGGGCGCCACAATAGTGTTGGTGACCCATGATGATGAGGTTGCCCGGTCAGCAGATATGACGGTATGTATGCACGACGGCAGGCTTGATATTTCGTCATGATGCCCGGGTTCACATACTTTCGTGCCAGGGGGTTGCTTGGGATTGCGCTCGGTTCTCTGTTGAAGCACAGGTTGCGCTCTCTGCTCAGTATTTTGGGGATTATTTGTGGGGTGGCAGCAGTATTTGCGATCCTCTCCATTGGCGAAGGGGCAAAACGAGAAGTTCTTGAGGGAATATCGCAGCTGGGACTGGATAATGTTATCATCACTAGTTCGTCGGCGTCTGTAAATGGGTTTGCGGCGACGCAAAGTCTTTCTCAGGGGCTGGCACCCAGCGATGTGGTGTTACTCTCCAAGATGCCTGTAGCAGTTGACGCTGTAGCATATCTTACAGACATCCAGGCACGAGTTTCCGGCCCCGGAAAAGAACTATCTCCACAGCTTGTTGCCTGTTCTGCCAATTATCTGCACATGTTAGGATTTGCACCGGCTGCCGGCAGATTGTTCCTCGCTGCGGATGAAAATCAGAAAAAACTGGTATGCGTGCTTGGGGCATCCCTTGCCCGTAGCCTCGGCTCGCTCGGCAGGGTTGGCTCACGGTTGAAAATTGACGACCAGATCTTCCTCGTGGTTGGGATTGTCCAAGGTAACCCTCCATTGAATAGAAAGAAAAGTGGTGCTGTTGTGGCACGAGAGATTAATGAAATATTATTTGTCCCTTTTGGCGCGCATGTGTATCTAAACAGGCACGGAAACAGCAGTGTTGGTGATAATCTTGGGGAAATAATAGTGAAGTTTTCAGAGCAGATCCGCATTGAATCCGTCCTGCCATTGATCCGTAGGACACTAAATCTTCATCGGCATGACGTGCGTGATTACCAGCTCATTGTGCCAAGACAGCTCCTTCGTCAGGCCAGGAAAACACAACGTATTTTTAACCTGGTGCTTGGTGCCATAGGTGGTATTTCTCTTGTTGTGGGAGGAATAGGCATTATGAATGTGTTGCTGGCAACAGTATCAGAGCGAACACGTGAAATTGGTATCCGCCGGGCGGTGGGTGCATCCCGTGAGGACATTATTGCCCAGTTTTTGGCGGAAAGTGTTCTGCTAACCACTGTGGGCGGTTTTATCGGACTTGGAGCTGGAGCATTTTGCAGCTGGCTTATTGCCAGGTTTGCTGACTGGAGTGTTGCTGTCACAGTATACGGCATTTTGGTGCCGTTGCTGACCTCAATTGTGGTGGGGGTGTGTTTT
>RKSL01000285.1 GCA_008633435.1 Candidatus Desulfobulbus rimicarensis
GCATCAGCTCCCCATCGTTACCCTGGCCAGATCAGGAAATTTTACTTTCAACTTGCTCTCCTGTACGGTTGCAGTCTTGCCCTTGTAAGTGCCGGAATAGGTGCTCAAAAACAGTTCACGGGGAGCCATGTTCAATATTTCGGTATGTTTGATGCGAACATCCTCGGTTTCCCGGATCGACAGACCTCCGCCCACAGAGATAATCGGTGAAAACTGGTGCTGCTCACCAAGATGCCGGGAGACATACAAGGCAGTGCTCGCATCCGGCACCCGCATGAAAAGCTTGGTGTTACAGTTATCCAGAATGGTATTGGCCCGATCTTCGCCGACCTCGGCATACAACTGGCTGATGGATTGACAATACCCGTGGATA
Organism: Candidatus Desulfobulbus rimicarensis; assembly: GCA_008633435.1. Classification (GTDB taxonomy): domain Bacteria; phylum Desulfobacterota; class Desulfobulbia; order Desulfobulbales; family Desulfobulbaceae; genus Desulfobulbus_C; species Desulfobulbus_C rimicarensis. Next base: position 374 of record RKSL01000285.1, read on the forward strand.
TACACCCCGGCCCCGCCAGCCTTGGCAAACAGGTCCTCGATACCGTGATAGAGAACCGACTGGGCCTCGTCAATGTGCATGACCAAGGAAGGCGTGACGTTTTTGCCACTGGAATAAACCCTGCCGACAAAGGCCTGGATCATTGAGATGATGACCTTGCCTGCAGTATAGGCTGCTCGCTTGGTCAGCAGTGAGCCCAACTGTACCACCAAGATAATCCCCTTCCCCTGTTCCAACCGTTTGATAAAACGATTCTCATCTGCCTTGCCGATGATCTGGCCTACATTGCCGGAGGTCAACTCGGTGAGCGCTACTCGCAGGGAGCTGGCCACCTTTGAGTAATAATCCGGTGGGGTGGCCAGTATCTTTTTCATATCCAGCACCAGCTGTTCAGCCTCTGGATGATTGAGATATGCCAGCCGGTCTTTGAGTCGTTCAAGATCCTGGTGGCTGATATGGTTCTTGATATCGTTGAGGTTAAACGATGGCCCACGGCCATTGGATTCCGCCAGGAGGATAAGAGCCTGCACCACAATCAGGCTGACCTCATAGGCAACTCCAAAAAAGTACGGTTCCCGGCCCACTGCCACTCCGGCGGTAATATGGGCAACCAGTTCCTCGGGCATATAATAGGAGGAAAGAGGATCGAGGATTGCGCTGTACTCCGGAAATATTGGAGTGATCAGCATCAGATCCTTGAGCCGTTTTGTATCACCGGCAAGATGAGTAATTTTGGAAAAGAGATCAATATCCCCCTTGGGATCAATGACTACCACCGAGTACCCCTTGCGGATATCCTGTTCAAGAATATGTTCCATGAGCCTGGTCTTCCCGACCCTGGCGGTGCCGAAGCACCAGAAATGCCCTTTACGGAAGCTGTCTGGAAACCCCAGCTCCATGATGGTTTCCGGGTGATCAAGGTGAACGCCAGTACCGATATGGGTCCATCCTTTTTTGTATTCCGGTTTTTCCCTCTTCCATTTCCAGATCTTCATAAATTTCTGTCAATCTTTACTTGCATGTGTTCGTTCAGCTCCCGCTTTACCGCAACAATGGCAGACTTCGGGATGCGCCTGGAGACAATCACAAAACTCTTCTGCCCCACATATCGCTTTGTGCAGCGGATTGTCATTTTCCCGGCTAAAAAACCAAGCTGTTCCTTTAGCAGAGTTACCACCAGCGTTTTGGATACCCGATCAACCACCACCTTTAACCGTGGTGTACCGTGCAGAATAACTGGATCAACCCGGCGGACATGAAAAGCCCGTTTCTTACCAATGGAAAAATCACCGGAACTCCGTTCATGAAGGCCAACACGATTGAGTGGGCACACCGCTGTCACCGTCTCCCCTGGAATAATTTCCAGCTCAACGTGATAGTTTTTCTCCGCATCAATGGCGGTGATCTCTCCCCAACGCAGTTCTCGTTCGTAGTATTTATATTGCCGGGTCTGCTTGAGAACAGAGGCTTTCTGCAGGTTCTTCTCCAGATGCTTCTTGATAGTATTCCAGCCACGGATCCTTGTTACATCAATGCTCTTTTGCAGCAGCACTCCATCAATCCTGTTATAGGCCACCGCCTCCAAATGATCATTCAACTGCAACACAACCATGACCTTAAAGCCGTACCGTCGGGAAAAAACTTCAGAAAAAACCTTCTCGATCTCGACGATGACTTCACTTCGTGTCAATCCGTATTTTTCGGTAAAAAGAGATATGGTCTCCTGCATGGTTCCCTCCCGGCGGGTCCTTGGCGAGATGGTGATATGTATGGCGGTTCTATATTCTCTTTCCAGGAGGGGTGACGCAATAGCCGTATAACTCGTATTATACTCGGGGATTTCTCGTAAAATATGACAAGATGAAGGTCTTTTCGGTGAAAAAAAGGAAACAAAAAATATCAATTCGGCGAACGATTTGACAAAATGCATGTCAATTTGTCAAATCAACATGGTCCGGGCATTGAAATGTCTTGAAAACGCTCCAGATTTCCAAAGGGTGCCCTGAAAATTATGGGTGAATTTTATATTGGCAGATGTTAAAATCAAAAATAATCACTATGATTAAACGGTAAAAGTTTGACCGTATAATTACCTGGGGAGAAAGAAATGGCCAAAACTGAAACCAAAGTCCTGACCGCACATGTCCCTTTGCCAATAGCGGATAAGGTCGATGAAATTGCATCGCGCCTGGAGCGTTCCCGCAACTGGATAATAAAACAGGCGCTCACTTCCTGGATTGATCAGGAAGAAGAACGTAATCGGCTGACCCGTGAAGCCCTTGCTGATGTGGACGAAAGCCTGGTTATTCATCATCAGGATGTCCTGGCCTGGGCAGAAAGCCTCGGTACCGATGATCCGTTACCGCTACCACGCCCATGAAACTTAAGTGGACCGGCAAGGCCCTTGATGATCTGGAACGGCTGTATGACTTCCTGGCCGTTATCAACCCACCCGCCGCTGCCCGAACAGTCCAGACGCTTGTCAAAACACCAACCAGGTTGTCGGCAAATCCACGGATAGGAGAACAGCTCTTTGAATTTGAAGGGCGTGAAATACGGCGCATCATTGTCGGTAAATATGAAATCCGTTACGAGATACAGGATTCATGTATTTATATCCTGCGGTTGTGGCACACAAGGGAACATCGATAGGAGAACGGACTATGAACAATGAATATTGACAGTTTTTGCCAAATCAAACCGAT
>RKSL01000134.1 GCA_008633435.1 Candidatus Desulfobulbus rimicarensis
TAAAGGATGAGCGACTTTACCCTGCTCCACTATTACTCATGCAAAAAGAGAAAGAGAAAAAAAAGGAAATCACCCGCTTAACCATCAGCGAGCAAACCATCTGGTGCGATTTAGGCAAAAAAGTACGCCTACCCACGCTTGCAGACAATGCCAAAGGCAGTAAACCACTGGAGAATACTTGGCTCACCAGTAAAGGTATGCAAGCTGTATTACAGGGAAAAACACCCGCAAAGGATACTATTAAAAAAGCCAGTGAGCTGTTTGAAACAGAATCCCGTGTTGGTATTGGCAGAAACAACGCCACCCGCGCCGTAGTGAAATCACTACTGTACCAAACTGAACATGTTCGCCCCAAACAAGACCTGAGTATCGAATTAGATGTGGCAGGACTACCTGACAACTTGGCAACATCCGCCATTGTCCGCTTAGGTGGTGAAGGTCGTAGTGCCAGCCTGACCTTGCAACAAACTGATAACAATTTCCCTGATGTGCCGCAAGCCAATGGCAACACGCAAGGCATTATTTTGACCTTGCTAACACCACTTAAATTTGAACAAACAGCCAATAAGGAATGGCAGCCCTTGCCTGATTTTGAAAAGCAAGAAACAGATAATCAAACCCTCTGGACAGGCACACTCAATGGCATTGAACTAGAACTGCACAGTGCCGTCACAGGCAAAGCCACCCGAGATGGTGGTTGGGATCTTGCCAAACACCAGCCGCGAACAGCCAATCCGTTAATACCCGCAGGCAGCGTCTTTTTCTGCAAGCCAAAAGATGGGGATATAAGTATGGCATCACAAAAATTACACAATAGCCAGATAGGTGAACAGACAGAATATGGTCTGGGACACATTGTTACTGGTTTATGGTTACAAAATTAAGAGGAATAAAAAATGACAACACAAGCAAACTGCATTATGGGCTTATACGCTCAAACATCCATCCACGCTGGCACAGGGCAAAACACAGGGGCGATTGACTTACCCATCCAACGGGAAGGACATAACGGCTACCCCTGCATCTACGGCTCCGCCATGAAAGGTGCATTACGCAGTCACGCCGAAACACAATACGGCAAAGATGCAGACGAGGTAAAACTCAGCTTTGGTCCTGAAATGTCAGCACAAGGCGGAAGCGAACATGCAGGCGCATTAATGATCAGTGATGCACGCATCTTATTATTACCCATTCGCTCACTCACCTCACAATTCAAATGGGTCACCTGCCCTGCGGTACTCTCACGTTATAAGCAAGATGCAAAACGCTTTGGTATAGAAGCTGATTTTGATATTCCTGATATGCCTAAAGCCAGTGATCAAGATGAAGCTATCGCATTGATTTCAGATAAGGTAGTAAACCCAGAAAGCAGCCTTTTCCTTGAAGAATACCGTTTTACAGCACAAACACATGATCTTGATAAAATAATTAATACACTCAGTCAACTCATGGCAACCCAAAGCAATACCGAGCAAAACCTACAACAACAGCTAACCCTTATTAGTGACGACATGTTTAGCCATATCAGCACACACGCCACCCCTGTCAATGCCCATATTGCCATAGATTCAGCAACTAAAATCGTAAAACCAGGTGCTTTGTGGTACGAAGAAACCTTACCACCTGAGACCTTGCTTTATGTAGGCATTAGTGCGAATGCTTCACGCAAAGAGGACGACAACACCACAGCAGAAAACATACTTTCCAACCTTAGTAATATCTTTGTAGCCGAAGGTGCAAGCCCTTTCTTACAAGTAGGCGGCAATGAAACCGTCGGCATGGGTTGGTGTGCTGTTAAAACGATTAAAGCAGATTAAGGCATAAGGAGAACATCATGCAAACCATGCAACAAAAACGTGCCAAATATGCACTGGAACAAGTGGAACAAGCCATAAAAGGTAAGATTAATCAAAAGGAATTTAAAGCCTATGCCGCCAACTTACCCGCCATGATTCATATCAACGGGCTTGGGCAAGCGGCTGCTTTTTTTAAATCCAAAGGTGATACTCACGAGGCACTGTATACCATCCTATCAAACTGGCTATGTGGCAACGTAGAATACGCCAGCACCCAACCTTACAGTGATTGTGATAATTTATTAGCAGGCATTACCACAAAAGACATGCACCAATACCGTGTCGCCCAAGCCGAAGCACAAGCCTTAATGGACTGGGTAAAAAAATTCGCCAAAGCCTTTATGGATGGTGAAGAGACAGGAGAGCACTCATAATGGCAACACCACTTTACAAAACACTGATTGATAATAATGCTGAATGTGCAGACAGTGGCAATAAAGGGCTTTGGTTTGATCGTTTTTTTGATCAATATGATGCGCAAAAATGGGAAGTGCTTAAACCCAAAAACAACGACGAAAAGAAAGGTAATGCCCATTGGTTAAACACACACTTTCACAATAAAAAAGTTGGTAATGATGCCCAACTCACTAGCCACAGAACACAACAACAAAAATTAGCTAAAGGCTTGCAAGGCAATAGCCATATATTGAGTGCCAACTGGCATTTTGTCACCGGCATGGGTAATCCGCATCCTGTTGAAAACGGTTTCGCATGGCATCCTACGCTCGGTGTGCCTTACCTAACGGGTGCAGCCGTAAAAGGCATTGTGCGCAACTATATTGAAAACTATCTGGATGACAGCAAAGAAAACAAACAAAAGCTATTGCTCAACTGGTTTGGTAGTACCAGTAAAGACCCTAGCGATAACGACTACATTAGCGAAACAGGCAATATCATCTTTTTCGATGCACTCCCCATAGAACCCGTTACCTTAGTTGTTGATATTATGACCCCACACATGGGCGACTGGTATCAAAACGGCGCAGAAAAGCCAAATACAGCAGATACCGTACCCGCCGACTGGCACGACCCCGTACCCGTAACCTTTTTAGCATGTAAAGACATTAGCCTGCAATTTAGCTATGCCCTGCGTCAATATCCAAAAGATAAAAACTATACGCCAGAGACAATAGACCTTGAAGATGTTAAAACCGTGCTAATTCAAGCATTAGAATACTTTGGTGCAGGTGGAAAAACAGCAACAGGGTATGGGCAATTTAGCGCGAATACTAAACTAGAAAAAGAACTTGAAGAAGAGCAGAAACAACATGAGGAAGCAGAAAAGTCTAAAGAAGCCTTAGAAGATGCAAAATCCTCAATGTCAC
>RKSL01000135.1 GCA_008633435.1 Candidatus Desulfobulbus rimicarensis
CCCCCTGAATTACTTAAAAAAATAAACCTTAACCATATAGGGGATTGTACCAGATTGTACGCACTATTGCAAGAAAATATTGCGTACAAAATGTTGCACGTGAAACATTTAAACCATTGATTACAAAGGGAAAATATAAAAAGTTTGTCCACTTTTTAAAGTGGCCGCCGGAGGCACCCAAAGAAAGAAAAACTGTTTTTTGTTGCAGAAAAGTTGGAACAACTTTTTTGGAACAAAAAACAACAATCATCTCACAGTAAAAAAAGCAGGTTCAGTCAAGCAAAAAAAATTCCACTGAACTACGCCCGGAGATCCGCCGCCCGGATCACCGGCCAACTTCATTTGAAACACTTTTTTTTTGCTTTACTGGTTCTGCTTTTTTTACTATCCCGCCGGGGCTGTTTCCGGCGGCACTTATCAGGCGCACCGGAACACCTTTCATAAACTAACTTACCGGTGCGCCGCCTAAGCGGGTTTCCCGCGCCCTTGTGAATCGCGTTAGCGCACACTTACCGGCAAAACTGGCATGTTTTTTTGACCCGGACTTGACCCTTTCTTTTATCGGGAGCATTCAAAAAACATGACAGATTTTGCCGGAATCCGGTTCAGGTGTGCTGTCCGGCTGTACCTTGGAACGTAAGACAGACCGCCGGCAAACCCTCCAGGGTGGAGCGAAGCAGACGGACAGCACCACACTAAAATAGACCTTGAATCTACCACCAGACCGCCAACCGGCAGGGCTCCCGGCGGCTGTTTGCCGGGTGCACTGCCGGAGCAAGGAGCGTGGATTTACCGAGAAAACAGACTTCGGGCGGGGTACGAAACAACAATTCTGCAAGGTGAGAGTGTAGGAAGGGCCTTTGCTGGCTGCCCTGGGCGGGTACGGAAGCCCGGCGGCTGTTTGCCGGGCTGAAGCCGACCAGGGCAGACAAAAGCAAAGGACATGCCGGAACGGGTGCGGGGCAAGGATTCTCTATTAAATCCGCAAGGCGGCACTTGTCCAGCGGGGGTTCAAGGGGGCAGCAGCCCCATTGCGAAGGTCAGTTGATTGCATCTTTTAACGGTTGGCCAGGGGAAAACCGGACAACTTTCCTTGCTTTTATGTCTATGACCTCCCCCGTTTGGGGGTTCCTGCCCTTTCTGGCATTTCTCTTACGTACTGAAAATGAACCAAAACCGATAAGAGAAACCCTTTCATTCTTCTTTAATCCTTTTTTAATGGTCTCGGTCATGGTCTCAACGGCACGACCGGCAGCCGCCTTGCTGATTCCGGCCTTCTTTGCCACCTCTTCAATAATATCCTGCTTATTCATGGTCTAATACCTCTCTAAAATTTTATAATCTCCAGCCGGTGCGTAAACTTTCGCTCTTTTCACGGCCTCTGAATAATCCCCTTGGAAGAAAATCATCTCTATAATTTTTGATCCGGTTGGTGCAAAGATCACAAATTGTTTTCCAGAGCAATCTTGTTTCCCAAAATCTGCCCCCAGACTACTTCTCCCGCTGTTGCTGTATGCCATTTTTTACCATCCAAGAAATAAATAGTGTTTTCGGTCTTGGCCCATCCTCTGAGCTGTACGACCTCCCATTTTTCGCCCTTAATTGGCTTTAGGCGAGCCTTTAGAAATACCCCATGTTTTGGGGTGTGAATTATTTTATCTTTGCCCTGCAACGCTAAGCCTTTTCCCTCAGTGCCAATAATTAGCCAGTCTATCGCCTCTATTTTTCCGCTGTTCCAGCGGAAATTTCCTTTCACCCGGCATTTCTGCAAACCCTTTGCCCGGTATTCTTCCATCATTATTTTAGGTGCCCCGGTCAAGTGTCCAATCATTGCCCGGATGCCGCCCATTGCTCCAACATAGCCCCCTGCCCAAGCAAAAGAACCGAAAACAACCAGTATGATTATTTCCGCAGGGGTGCCGGTCTTTATTCTCCAATCCCTTTTGAAGAGTACAAAAAGTTTCTGTGACCATGGAGAGAAGGCCCGGACACCGGAAACCGTGGCACAATCTGCAAAAATATGAAGCAAGGCACCGGCACCAATCACAAAGGCAGGCTTCCAGATCACGCCGACCAGGGCGACCAAACCCCATAACCAAAATGAATGAAATGGCCCTCGATGACCAAGCCATTTATTAAGGGGCACGGAAATAGGAAAGAAAACACGTCCTATAAAAGATTGTGGAGCGTCCATATCCGGCAATATTGCTCCACCGGCCAATAAAGCCAGGTCAGGACGGCCAGCACCGGCAATAATTCCGCATGAAACCGCTATTGCTATGTGAGTAGGACCGGTCATTTTGTTTTCATGCCTTTAAATAAAAAGAATCTGAAAATTAAACCGGCACCCATGCCAAGCCCACCAAGAATATATAAACTGGTTGATTCCAGACCAATAGCAATATACCGTGTGCACATCACACACACCAAAACCAACATAAGTATAGGGGAAATATCTATTTCCTCACCTTTAACCTTTGCAGTGTCCGGGGTGACTTCTCCCCTCATAGCGTGCATGAGTTGTCCGGGAATACCTCTTGCAGCGTTCACTGCATCTGGTACCGGAGTTCTGGACCCGATCAAAGGAGCAACTTTTTTAGCAATTCTTGTCATTTCTGATTTGGGAAGTGGCTTTATTCTTATATCTGCAAGGCCCCACAAAAGCCGCCGCAACTCTTCCCGCTTGAATGGAGGCACTCCAGCACAAACCAGGAAACAACGATCACGAAGAATTTTCAGCCTACGCAGTACCGCCGGGGTTGCCTGGTGTATGTCATCAATCATTAACCAGTAACCAGACTGTTTCAAAATTATGTCTTCCATCCATGCTACTTGCCAGCGTGACCGGGCTACCGGTTCATTTTCTGAATTTTTTACTTCAAGTTCCCATCCCTCACAGATAGCGGAAAGGATCTCTTTTACCGTCCATGTTGCAGATACAAAAGCCACTTTCCCGGGTGCGTGCTCTGCTGACCACTCCAGCAGAGCAGTTTTTCCTATCCCATGTTGACCGGTAAGAATAAATCCTCTTTTTTCCCGCAGACGAGGACGGATTTTCAGGGCTAAAATATTATCACGGCCCAGTAGTTTAGTTTTGCGCCACATACTCGCAATTCTCCAATATTGCTAAAATTTTCCTTCCGGCACTCTTCATCAATGCCTTTTCCTTCTCGATCTCCTGCAACAACTGATAATATGCGGATATTCCTTGTTGTCCTGAATCAATCATAACCTTTTTCAGTACCTTTTTTTCCTCCAGCAAAGCGCCCATTGTCGCTCTGTGGCCGTCAAAATTGGCGTACAAATCAGCTAAATGCTCAATTTGCTTGTTTGTGGCCTCTTTTCGGGATAGTCTGACCTTCCTTGAATATAAAGGAACCGTCATCATCACCCCCACATAACCGCTTGTTCGCTGCCTGTCCCTGCTGTAAACAGCATCCATGGTTTTATCGGTATTATACGTGCTCAAAGTACTCTCTGTGTCATCAGTATCCGTTTGCTCACCTATGATGGAATAAACGTTCTGATCTGTGTATTCATTCATGTCTTGCCGGTATTCCAGACCACCATTCAGGGTTACAGTGACATTCCAACCATCATAACATTCTTTCATAACCCGCCGGGCAGTAGTCCAGACCGGTATTTTAATATGTTGAACTTGTTGTTTAGGTACCGGTTTCTGTTCTGAAGAAAGGGCCACAGCCGGAAAAATGACTACCAATAAAATAAAGAATTGTTTCAATGCTCCACCCCCAGCCGGGTCGTTACATCATCCGGCAATTTGACTTTTGCATAAATCAAGGTTGTATCAAGTTTTGAATGCCCTAATAATTCCTTAACCTCTTCAAGACCAAACCCCCGGCGCACCAACTCAGAAGCGTAAGTATGCCGGAGACTGTGAGGACGGTTTATTTTCATCTTCTTCATTTCAAGCCAGATCAACGACCGGGCTTGTCTCCATGGTTCCCCCTGTTCCATTTGTTTATTTATGGTATCCCTGATCCACGAAGGAGCAGGAACAAGCCTTTCCTTGTTCCCCTTTCCTAAAACCTTGATTGCTCCCCCATGGGAAAGTTCAATATTCTGTATTTCGCTGATCCGCAGACCACAACACAACATAAGACCAATCCAGACCCCTCGACGATCCCCGGCAAGACATAATTCTTTTGCTTGTCTGGAAAGATATTTAAAATCATCACTCCCCCGGTCCTTGGGTATCCTGCTTGGTGTCTTAGGCGGTATGATCTGCGACACTTCACTATGGAGACGGCTTGCACCGTCCCGTAATTGCCATTTTGCGAAAGATCGAAGCACGGCTATTTTCCTTCTTGCCGTTGCCGGATGCATATTATTAATGGTGGTTTCAATATTCTGCCGGGTGAGAGTCCCCAGGGAAAACCGGCGGTTCCACCATTGCAAATCCCACTTATATTCTTTGATTGTCCTCTCTGATCTGCCGGACGACCCCAGGAAAACAATATATTGCTCAGGTACAGACCAGCTTTCAGGATCATTTTCTTGGTTCTCTTCTATTACTGCCGGTTCTGGCTGCACCGGTGGCTCCATTGGTGGCGGTTCCGGCTCTATAAACTCCGGTTCTTGAAATTCCGTTTCTGATTTCATTAAAATTGGTTTCTCTGGAACCTGTTTTATTTCCCCTGGAATCGTTGCAGGATTGGCCTGTGTTGTACCTTCATTGCTGTGCAATATCTCACCGTCCTTTATGCCCTCGATGCCCTCTGATGGCCGTTTTCGACCAAATAGCGATTTGGTCAACTTATCTAATACACCCATTTTTTGATCCCATACCTAATATTTATATATAGATTTTATAAATTTGCCGGAAAACATGGCCCTGGAAACCAAAATGAAGGGGTTCCAAGATTATTTTCCCGGTTTTAAAATCGTTTTCCGGTCAGATTACCGCTTTTTAAAGATATACCTCTTTTTTTGCCTGCACCCATGCACCCAAAAGCTAAATATATAATATTTCGTTATTTTGTTTGGGTGCAGGTTAAAAAGAAACCCTGCACCTGCACCCTCGCTGCACCCAACCTGCACCCACCCTTGCACCCTCGCTGCACCCAATTAAAAACCTGTAAAAATAAATATTTAATTAAAAAAGGGTGCAAGGGTGCAGGGTTCAGAGGAAATGTGACCCGAAAAGTTGTAGCAGCGGTAAGCAAAACGGAAAACCTAAAAAACCCATGAAAAAGAAGGAAAATTCCTCTTTCGAGGTTCAAAATAAGGTTTTTACCATGCC
>RKSL01000286.1 GCA_008633435.1 Candidatus Desulfobulbus rimicarensis
TCATACGATATATCCATAGTCATGACATAGTATTTAGTTCCTCGGTTTATCCCATACCCGACAAACCAACCACGGCTGATCTCTCCCCTGCTGAAGTAGATGCCATAATAAAAAGAATTTCACAGGCTCGGGAGGCTGATCAATGGGTGTCAGTACTGGAAAATGCGGTGCTCCTTTACGAGGGCACTCAGGGACAAAGCAAGATTGATGCGGCCATGCTGGTTGTTGATGCCCTGGAATACAGCGGCGAACCATATCTTGCGGAGATGCGACTCCGGGGCATGCTGAGTTATCCACAGGGAAATGAAGGTGAAAATCTTGCTAAACTGGCCAGAATACGCCTTGAGAAACTTTACCGAAACCGCAATGACATTCGAAGTTTAAGCATCTTGTACGCTACTTGCCTCCGCAAGGACCCTTCTCCGCAACTTTTGGAGAAACTGGCCGGTATCCTCTTGCAGGAGGGACGTTATCGGCTGGCCTTGTCTGCTATTGTTATTCTTCCTGCAAACGAACAAAATTCTGACTACCTGCTGCGCTCAGCCATGAAAGCTGGCTGGAATCAGACTTTTGAGTCAACAGTGGAAAGATTAGATACATCTAATGAACAGAACTACTGGCGAGGACTTTTACAGGAAAAGCAGGGTACTCACAGAGATGATGACAGCTTTTTTATGGCTGCAGGAAGCCGGGGAAAAAGTCATTCACAGGCAATGGAACAGGCCCGGGCAATTGAAACACAACTTAATCATACTGATCTGGAAAAACGACAACAGGCAATCTTCTCCTGGGAAAAATGGCAGGAAAAATTTCACGGCCCTTATACCTGGAAAAATGAACCTTGGCTGATTTCCGATCATGCTGGAGGGGTATTTCTATACAGTGAGGCTCAGGATTTCAAGTTGCTAATGTTCAAGGCAACGCAGGAACGTCCTGTTCAGGCCAGAATATGGGGCCCGGCTACGATGAAGCTCATCCTGCGTCCGCTCCATACAAAGCTGACCAATGAAGCCCTGTCAGGATGGGGATTTTTACGAATCGATGATGAACTGGAACTCATACCGATAAATAACAATCGTCCCGTACAGCAATGGGTCATGCCACCAACAGAGGAAACTATTCCGGGTCGGGTTGTAATGTTTGAAAAACATTTGGGCCCGGGGCCCCACGATATAAGCGTATCGAGTAAAACGCTTTCTCTACTAGTTACTTTTCAGGTTCTCAGACCTGAATCCAACAATGGATTACCAGCTCTCAGCCACGATGGTGTGGCAAGGATTCTTCAGGGCGTGGAACATAAAGAAAAACCTCTGCAGATCAGTCGATTGGGTTGTCTGATTGATGATTCCCTTGCCTTCCTCCCCCCCGATCCAGAAAACGAACCACTCTTTTTTGCTTCCAGCCAGTTGAAGTTTGACCGGGATAACCAGAGTAAACAGTCTGCAAGCCAAGTCACGGAAGCCATTACCCGACTTGAGGCATCACGGCCCCCGCCCTTGGCTTCTACAACTGACAAAAAAAGTGATCCCGGAAAAATCACCAGACTCATGGCTGCTGGAAAATGGACCGATGCTCTTGCTGCTGCCGGGAATTCAACTATAGCTGAGCGATTCAGACTTATGTCTCTGCTTGCATATTTGACAGAAATAAGACCCGCTGAGCAGGAACACTATGAAACGCGCGCGCGCAACCTTTTTCAGGACCACCCCTTAGAAAAAGAACTCCACGCACTGCTGCAGCGTATCAGTGCCCTAAGCCAATGGAAACAGGTTGAACAGATACAGGGAAGTGCAGGTCTACGCTTAATTCCAATGCAGAACTGGCGGCCTGAAAGTCCGACTTTGCGGATTCGTAAAGCGCTGTTGACAACACAGCTAAACCGGGATGCTGTACTTACAAGCAAGGATCCCCTTGTGCTTTTTCTTAATAATCTTGAAACAATTGAACTTAAAATTTCCTGGAAACTATCGGAGGTAGCGTATTTGCATCCGGAAAAGTTGGATATTACTTACCATCTTGATGACGAACAGGAAAAAATAATCACCTTTAGTACTGAGCAACCAGAGCAATCAATCCATATGACCATACCAGCCGGCCGTCACCGACTGGTCACCACCATCAAAAACAGGTACAGCAACCAGTTCATGCAAGTACGATTTCAGAAAATATCCCCTTCATCAGAAAATGATGATCAGGCAATCGCCTGGGATCTGTCCCTCAAGGAACGGGCATATCACGTTGTCACAAAAGATGTCCCTTTGCATGCCTCAATCCAGGGACCAGCCTGGGTTCGTTTTGATGAGCGACTTCAAGATGATACCTTTTCCCATTACAGATATATTAAACCTGGCTGGCAGACCATCGAAATCAAACCTGATATAAACCAAAAAGAAATGCTTGTTCGGTTGTTCCAGCGGGCCCTAAATCATGATAAAGAGAATGAAGAGTTGTCCAGAAAAACAATAAGAACATACCCTGTACTTCACCCCCCACTGCTTGCTTTTTCTAATGAACAAAAATCAAAGGCTGAAGTAAATTTTATAGACAACTATGAGATGGGACGTCAGGAAGACGGAACCTGGTCATCCGCACTTTCCTGGCACAAACGTCGCGATCTGGAAGAGGATGCCATTAATGGAGAAAGTGAGACTTTTTTTCAGTTTACTGAAACCTATTACCACTATTATGATTCATTACCGGCATATCTAAAGTCGTCATTTTTTGTGAGAAAACGTACACTGGGAGGCCCTACAATTGGCCTGACTGGAGATATACGAAAAAGCTTCTACCAGATTCCGATTACTTTTCGACTTGTGGCCGAAGGCCTGACCCAAAACCCAGACGCCGGAGAAGTAGACTTTTCTGACCGTAATCCCATGGAATGGTCTCTACGAGTCAAGGCCAGTATTTATCAGCACCGCACCATCACTCCAAAGCTTAAGCACCGCCCCGGGTTATTACTCTTTGGCCGTCAGTTGAGCCTTGATGATGGCTCCGCTTATGCTCCCGGAACCATCGATCAGGATATCTTTACACAATACAAATCTGATCATCCAAGCGGGTTGCAGGTTTCTGAATTTTTGATCTACCGCCCCTGGCTTGATACTGCACTGTTTGCCCGGGGCAGCTACACCACCAATGCAGATATGAGCCCCTTCAATCCAGACAGCGTCCGTCTTAGCGGTGGATTGGGCCAAATGATAGGCCCGGCCACGTTAGATCTTCGATATCAACTCACCCATTTTTTTGACGATGAAGACCGGACACGAAATATTGATCGGAATGTCTTCTCATTTGGGCTGAACTGGGATCACTGGTTACAGAACCAGTCACGAATACAACTCGGTTTGAAAATGTTTTACAGATTAGAGAGTAAGGATATTACCGGTACAGCAGGGCTTACCTGGTTATTCA
>RKSL01000136.1 GCA_008633435.1 Candidatus Desulfobulbus rimicarensis
TTTGAGCAGAAAACCTTATGGGCCAATTGTTGTATCACCCACGATATAGCCTATTGGAAAGGGGGCACTTATGAGGAACGACTTGCTGCAGATAAAGGTCTGGAGCAATGTGTGGCTCTGGCCGGGCAGCCGGAAATAGCCCAGATAATGCTTGCCGGGGTTCGGGTTGGCGGCTCGCCATATTTCCCGACGAGCTATCGCTGGGGCTATGGCTGGCCTTATCCCAGAGGATATAAAAAATTGACCGAAGAAGAAAAAAAGCAGGTGCAGCAAAGTCTTGAAGCCCTTGAGTTGCTCATCAAAAGTATTCTGCAGCAACTCAGGAAATGATTTCCTGCTGTTGGCAGACGAGATTTGATTTTGGGCCACCTTAAAAAATTGCCTTCCGAAGTCTCGTAACCTCGCTTATCTCGCCCGATCTCTGCGTCACAGGAAAATGAAAAATNNACTAATATTCTGCGTTTTTTAACTTTCCTGTTCCTCGGAGTCTCCCGGTGGTCGCTTACCTGGCTTCGAACGAAAATTCTAATTTTTCAAGGCACCCTTTGGAGCATTGGGTCATACCGAGAACCTGGGTTGGCGCAGCAGGTGGGCAATGATGATCCCGGTGATAAATCCTGCGGCCAGATTAACGACAAGGGTGATACTGAGGATGAGGATGACCACAAAAAGATCTTTTTTCTCCTCAATATCCATTATGGTCATGGCCAGTTGTGAACCGGCAAAGATCAGAAAAACCCCGAGAAGTGCCATGGGGAGAAGATGAAAAATTTCTATGAGCTGATCCCCCAGCAAGAGTGCAAGTCCCAGGAAAAGTGAGCCGATGATCAGATTGGAACCGGCAGTACGGGCACCGAACCGGTAATGGGCAGCCAGCCCCCCGGCACCATGGCAGAGTGGCATTCCCCCCAGGAGAAAACTGAGAAAGTTGGCAAGCCCCATGCTGATGCAGACGGCCCGGTTGGCGACTTTTTCTGATTTTCTGCCAAAATAGTTTTTTGAGAGGTCTGTATAGGCAAGAACAGCGTTGCCAAAAGTCATGGGGAGTTGGGGCAGCACCAGGGCAAAGAGAGCAAAGGTAAAATCAACCCGCCCGGGAATCGGAAACGGCAGCAGTTTGGGAAGATGCAGCCCCAGCGACTGCCAATTCAGGTTGGCCCGGCCGCCCAGAAGATACCCGGCACCAAGGCCTGACACGATGAGGATTAATCCTGCCGGGTATCTTGTACTGTTGAGGAAAAAGAGGGTGACCAGAATGCCCAGCCCGCCTATCAGCAGCCCCACGGGAACCGGACCAATAGACTGTGTACTCAGGTATGGCTCCGCATTATGCAGCAGGAGTTGAAAAGTGGAACGTCCCAGGATGAAGCGTACCCCTTCGGCCATGAGCAGTACTCCGGTGGAAAGCTGGACACCGCGCACAACTGCCAGAGGAGTAATCTTTCTGATCAGGTCAATGGCACCGGTACAACCGATAAGAAGAAGAAACAGCCCCATGAGCAGCGAAGAAGAAAGTATCTGGGGAACGCTCATGGATGTGGCAATCGCATACGCCCCAATCACCTTCATCGGCTGCACCGGAATAGTTACCCCGAAATAGCTTCCTGCAACGATGTAAAAAAGCCCAACACTGATAAAGACGCCCATCGGGCTTAAGCCGTTAACCAGAATTAATGCGATACCAATGGGTAGCAGTGTACCCAGGTCGCCCAATGCACCGGCCAGTTCCAGCCTGTTCAATGCATACAGTTCACGTTGCAGCAATGCCATGGTGTCTTCCTGTGTATCCTAAAGTTGTTATGTTGCATTATGGTTGCCACGCCACAATGCCGGATTTTTATGGTTTCCCGTGGATAATTGAACCACGGATATACAGGGATGAACATAAAATTTTCTAAAAATGCTCAGAAAGAGAAATAGTGGTAGGTCGTTTTTTAGTTGCATCACTTTGTATAACAAGGCAAATTCGTTCGAAAGACGGTTCTGTCTTGCTGAGTTCTGTTCATTTCCTTTCTCTTTAATGATTTCCCCTGCAATGGTTAACGGGTTTTTCATTTCCTCTCCTTCAAGGTAAAGGCAATTTTCATGCCGCTTCTGTAAAGCCCTTTCACTCCAGCCTGTTTTGCAAAACGCAATGTTTATGTTGCCCCCCCCCCGTTATGATAAAGTAGTGTAAGAGCGTTAGATTTAAGTTAAATAAACTGTCTGAAAAGGAGTGGTAGCAAAGGCTGCAAAGAAAAAAGTACACAATCTGCAACGGGGGGAACATGAACAGGTTACTGCGTACAATGATATTTCTGGTTCTGGGGATGCTGGCTGGTGTATCGCCGGTATTGGCTCATTCTTATGGTATGGTGGGGCATGTTGCCGGACATGCCGGAGACGTTGTCCGGGTGCCTATCACCCTGAACAGCAGAGAGGCTGCCCGGGCAGTGTTGACCATCGGGTATGATCCGGTTTTTCTGACCCCGGTTGAACAGCCCGATACCCCCTCTCGATTTCACCTTGCCGGAAGCGATACTGATGGAGAAACAATCACCTCAACGGCTACGACTGGGACTGTCCATGTCCAAATTGAAAATCCCGGTGGTCTGCTTGGCCAGGGCGAACTTGTTGTCCTCCCCTTCACCTTAAATATCAATACTGCCAGCGGCAGTGTTACTCCATTGACAGTGAACGTAACCTTCAGCGATGCTGCCGGTAATTCTGTAGCATCAGGCATTCTTGCCAATGGCAGTGTGACTGCCCAGGACGCGACAATGGTTGCGATACGCGCTCTGCTGCTTGGAAAAGCGCATGTACCTGCGGTGTCAGCAGATGGTACGCCACGAGCCTGGCCAGAGAGTATTGTCCCCGGTGGTACTGCCGTGCTGAGCTGGGGTTTTCTCTATGCCGATACAGTGACCATTGATCACGGCATCGGCATTGTTGCCAGCTCCGGGATGATTGTTGTTTCCCCAACCGAAACAACCACTTACCATATCACCGCTACCAACCCTTCCGGAAGCATTACCCTTGAGGTAACCATTGTTGTTGATCAGGACAATCCATTAACGATCCAGATCAGCTCTCCGGCGGCCGATGCCTCGCTTACCCGTCCTGACAGCATGGTGCAGGGAAGTATTACCAATACAGGTACTGCAGAAACAGGAATAACCGTGAATGGTCGAGTTGCCCTGCAGGACACCAGCGGCTTTATTGCAAACCATGTCCTGCTGCATCCCGGAGACAATATCATAACCGCCACAGTCAGCGACACGGCTGGCCATTCCACAGCAACTTCTGTTATTGTTCATGTGAATCCAAACGACAATTATATAGAGCTGAGCTCTGACAGCGAACTGGGTATTGCCCCACTTGAGTTCACACTGAATGTTGACGCAACCTTCACCCTGCCAGCCAGCGGCGCAACTCTCAGCCACAATGGCTCTGGCACGGTGGAGATTCTCAGCAGCAGCCCGGATACATTTAAGGTGCGCCTTACCACCCCGGGTATCTATTATTTTACAGCCACGGTCATTGAGGATGGAACCACCTATACCGATGTGGTAGCGGTGCAGGTTCTGGACACACAAGTTTTTGATTCGATGCTCCAAGAGGTGTGGACTACCATGAAAAGTGCATTGATTAACGGTGACTTTCAAACAGCAGTATTGCAGTTTACCCATGGTTCACGCGCCATTTTTGAGCAGCTGTTTGCCGCTCTTCAAGGGAATGCGTCTCAGATGGCTCAGGCCATGCAACCTATTGAGCTGGTGTATCAGAAGAATGCAACCGCTGAATATCGGATATCGCGTGATATACAGTTTAACGGACAAGCGGAAACAGTGGTTTTTTACATCTATTTTGACAGAGAAGGTGATGGAATATGGAGAATACGGGATTTTTAATAATGCAGAAGTCAGGATTTTCCTTCTTTCCTTTGCGTGTCAGTTTTCTTGTTGTTGT
>RKSL01000287.1 GCA_008633435.1 Candidatus Desulfobulbus rimicarensis
TAGTTTTTTATACGTAGAGAGTTTTTTTGTCGGAACTCAAAAGAGTTGTACTCTTTTCTACCCTCTATTCCAACCTGAATTTAGGTGTTGACAAACTCTTTGTTTGCTTTTTGTTATCCTGTGTATTAAAATATAATATTCTTATACACAGGGCGTAAGGCGCCTTTTTTTGCGTTGAAATTCTAGTGTGGAGGCAGAAGGCAGGTGCTTGCAAGTATCAAGGAAGACCTTTTTAAAGCTGGTAAAAGCGAAGGATGTATAACCTTTAAGCTCTTGAATGAGTTGTTGCCTGAAAAGGTTAAAGATCCTGGAGCCATTGAAGAGCTTTTTGATTTTTTAGGTGATCACAATATTGAAATTGTGACAGAAGAAAAATCAGGAAAGAAGAAAACATTGTCCGGTGTAGACTGGACCGGGAAAAGTGGAGAGGACTCAGAGTCATTAAATGACATCATTTCCGCCACTGAAGAACATGAATCTGAGGAGACAACAACAACATACCTTCGTGAAATGGGACAGTTTGACCTGTTGACACCCGAAGAGGAGGCAAAATATTCGCGAACAATCCGTGAAGGCTTTAATGCAATAATTGAGGCAATTCGTGAGGATAGCTCTGAAACACAAGAGATGAAAATGCTTGTTGAACGAATTGACCTCTGGCAGCGCCGAGACCCTTCGTTAAAGCCTAAAAAACAACAGCTTAATTACATGCGGCATTGCGTTAAGATTGCCAACTGTAAATATGAAAAGACCGATTTGTTTCAGCTGAACACGAAGCTTGAGGCGTATAATCGTTCCATTGAAATAGCAAAGGATGCAATGATCAGGGCCAATCTTCGCCTTGTTGTCTCCATTGCCAAGCGATATATGCACCAGGGGCTGACCCTTGCCGATCTAATTCAGGAAGGTAATCTTGGTCTTATGCGTGCTGTTTTTCGTTTTGATTATAAAAAAGGGAATAAATTTTCTACCTATGCTTCCTGGTGGATCCGGCAGGCTATTACCCGTGCCATTCTTGATAAGACCAGAACTATCAGATTGCCTGTGCATTTCCTGGAGCTGCGCAGTCAGTTTTTCAAGGCCTTTTATTCACTTCTCAAGGAGCTTGGTCGTGAGCCTACTCCTGTAGAGATTGCCGAAATGACCGATTTGCCCATGGATAAGATCCTGGCAATTCTTGAGGCATCGCGCGAACCAATTTCCCTGGAAACTCCTGTGGGTGACGATGATTCCACCCTGGGAGATTTTCTTGAAAACCAGGAGTCCGAATCTCCCTACGATGCAGTAGAAAACAGGGAGCTTGCCAGCCGGGTGACAGACGTGTTGTCCACTCTGACAGAGCGCGAGGAAAAAATTATCCGGCTCCGGTTTGGTATTGGTGAGAAAGCTGAATATACTCTAGAAGAAATCGGCAAACAGTTCAGTGTTTCCCGTGAGCGAATCCGCCAGATAGAAAAGAAGGCACTCAACAGGCTACGTCATTCAAGTCGTCGTGAAAAGTTGAGATTTTTTCTTGATTAATTCGCTGTTTCCTGCCTCTTTCTTTTGAAAGGGGCTTTTTTTTATTATATTGTATTCGTTATTGATGGTTTCGTAAAAAGTCGAAATTGTATTTTTTGTTGACGGTAACTCAAAGAGCTACGAAACAAGACACGTAAATTTTGGACTTTTTGCGAGTCCAGCTTTTTTTCTCATTCTTTATTTTTCCACCTTGCATGGTTTCCATGGACTCATTTATTGAAAAAGCCGGTTTAGCTGATATTCAGGTGAAGGTTGCCGCTGGTGAGCGTCTTACTCTTGCTGATGGCAAAAGACTTTTTGAGTGTTCAAATATTCTGGCTGTTGGCTATCTTGCCAACATTGTTCGTGAGCGCATCAACGGCAACAAGGCATATTTTATCTATAATCAGCACATTAATTATTCTAATATTTGTACAAATCTCTGTAAGTTTTGTGCTTTTGGCAAAGAGAAGGGGCATGATCAGGCCTACGAGATGAGTATTGATGATATTCAAGATAAGGTGCGACAGCGTCTTGATGAGCCTATCACTGAAATTCACATGGTGGGGGGCATTCATCCGGATCTGCCTTATTCATATTACCTTGATGCCCTGCGAGCTATCAAAGAAGTGCGGCCTGATGTTCATATCCAGGCCTTTACCTGTGTGGAAATTCAGCATCTTGCCGATCTTGCCGCTAAATCAGTCGGAGATACCCTTGAAGACTTGAAAGAGGCAGGACTAGGATCAATTCCTGGAGGCGGTGCTGAGGTGTTCAGCCCCCGTATTCGCGAACTTACCTGCGAACGTAAGCTTGACGGGGCAGGGTGGCTGCGGGTGACCAGACAAGCCCATGAACATGGACTGCACACCAATGCCACCCTTCTTTATGGTCATATTGAAACCATTGATGAACGACTTGAACATCTTGACGCCCTGCGGAAAACTCAGGATGATACCGGAGGCTTTTTGGCCTATATCCCATTGGCTTTTCATCCCAAAAATACCGAAATGTCTGAACATTCCCGAACTACCGGTGTTGATGATCTTAAAAATATTGCGGTTGCACGTCTTATGCTGGATAATTTCCCCCATGTTAAAGCCTATTGGGTAATGATTGGTCCAAAGCTTGCTCAGGTGGCTCTTTCATTTGGTGCAGACGACATGGATGGCACGGTAAAAGAAGAGATTATTACCCGGATGGCAGGGGGCGAAAGCGATCAAGCTCTTGGCCATAAAACCCTGATCAGACTGATTAAAGAGGCCGGGCGTGAGCCTGTGGAACGTGATACCCTCTATACGACTCTTGAAACATTTTAAAGGTATGTCAGAAATATTTGAAAAAATATTAGCTGGTCAGCGTATCTCCGGCGAAGAATTTCTTTGGCTTGGTAATGAGGCTGGTCTGCATGAGCTCGGTTTTCTGGCCAATGAAATCTGCAAGC
>RKSL01000137.1 GCA_008633435.1 Candidatus Desulfobulbus rimicarensis
GGCGTATTTAACCAATACTTGACATTGGTGAGCATTACTTCTGTGGTAATTACATCCCCCTGGGTGAGAATTTTTCGGATTTTTCCCTGGGGATCCTGAACCCGAAGATCCAGCACATAAATCTCATCAGCATACCTGTTGAGAAGTGCAGTCGCGTTAAAGCCAGTTGCGCTCTCTTTATGTGATTTTCCCAGCTGTTCATAAATTTTGAACCTGCTCTTAACCACTGCTCCATTTTTTTTCTCATTATTGCTTATGCGTACAATGCTCAGAGGCACTTGTACTCCAGGTTGAGCATCCAGTTGAACAAGGGTGTAGTTTTCTGGATGGCTGGGATCAAAAATCATGGTAAAGTTACTGGTTTTATTCACCTGCTGCCATTTTGCTCCTTTATATCCGTTATCAGGCCATTCTCCACCCACGCAGATCAAGGTTCCGTCTGTCAGCAATTCATAATAATCAGCCCTTGCCCCATGCCATGACAATCTTTTGTTATCGAACAGTCTACTTGCCACCTTTACCGGGGTTTGCTCAATGGATATTGGAAAGTCAAACAACCAGTGAATAACCAAAGGTACAGACACAGCAAAAGCTATTGCACCAACTGCCCATGGAACTATTCTGCGCCAGGGGTAACGATATTTTTTAAACCAAGGCAAAGACAATGGCAGCTGAGGCCAGGAAAAATTGAGCGCCTTGCCCATTTTGCGGCAGGCAACAACACAGTCCCCACAATTACTGCATTCAAATTCTGCTGTTTCCGAGAGTTTTTTAGGGAACAACGAGAGACTGCATGCAGATTCGCATCGTTCATATCCGGTTGTACAGATACATTTGTCCTGCGCAAAAACAACATGGAGTCGACGTTTATTCAGTTGCTTAGTAAGGGTAATAAGTATGGACTGGGGGCATATATATCGGCACCAGAGACGCTTTCCTGCCACTAATTCCAGCACAAGAACTGCAAAAATAAAAAGGAAACACAAAGAAACAACGTCCTGACCATAGAGATATTGGAAAAAACGGGCATACCAGGCCGGCATTGAGAGCTGATTTAAAATGGGAGTGGTTGAAAAAATCAGGAACGCAACAAACCCGGAAAGAAAAATTGTCAGCTTGATAGGAAAACCCTTTCTTCTGAATAACAGACCTCGGTATTTTTTGGCTCTGATTTTTTTGTTCAAGCCATGGCCCAACTCAGATAACAAGCCAAAAGGACACACCCACGAACAAAAAACCGTCCCCATAAACCATGCCAGCACCAGGGGGAGAGCTGCGCCAATACAATTATCAAGTGTAGGAAAATTGAAGTTTTTTACAGAGAGTTGCAATACAGCAAGCGGATCAGCAAATGGAATACCAAACATGTGAAAGGAAAGAAAATTTCCATACACATAGCTGTATCGGGAACGGTTGAGAAGAGGAATGATAATAAAAGCAACAGCAATAAAGAGCTGAAAAGTTCTGCGCCAGGTTTTCAAGGTAGGCTTTTTCATGTCCCGCCTCCCTTGGTATCATCGCGGGTTTCCTGAAATCTGGTTGGCGTGACCACAATGGCATCTGCTGGACAAACATGCTCACATAGGCCGCAGCCTGCACATTGATCCGTTATTACTGGATATGTTCCATCCTGCAATTTCATTGCCCGCCATTTTATCGGGCAACGTTCATAGCAGGAACGACAGAGAAGATGCTCTGTCCAGGTAAAACACTTTTTTTGATCCAATCGGGCAAAACCCATACGGACTTCTTCAATGGGAATATCATGCAGAGCATCAGAAGGACAGATCTCACTGCACCGCATACAGAGATGGCAGGGAGCTTCTTTAGGATTTATTTCCGGGGTACCGGCAACAAAAAAGTTAAAGCCTCTCCGCATTTTTATACAATCAAAAATACAGACTTGGGCACATTGGCCGCATTGAAGGCACCGGGACAGAAATTCTTTTTCAGTCCTGGCTCCAGGCGGGCGTAAAAAATGTATATTTGAGCGCATAACTGCAACCTTAACCCGGTTTAACACAACGCTATCCACGATTTCCTTTGACCAGACATCAGGAAGCAAACCGTGCATATGTCCAATAATACAGCGAAAAAAAAAGGCACATACAGCCAGCGCAGTGCCCTTACTTCATTTACTGAATATCAATTCCAGGTTTCTTTTTCATCAGCTTACGCAGACTTAAATTGGTTTCGATATTTCCGCTGTCATCCATTTCATCTTCTATGGTCAGGTAGGTGGTATAGAGTGTAAGCACTCCATCAAGCTGCTTTATCTTATCCATAACCATCTCTATATGGTCAGAAACAGTCTCGCAGACCACGACCACATATTGATCCTCATGGATGCCATATGTGGTCATTTCTTCCATCTGAGAAACCTTCTTTTCTACTGCTGTCACCTCTTCCTTAAGGGCATGAACCAATAATCCTATAATGGCCATGGATCAGGCCTTTTTAATCCGCACAGCACAAATCTTATACTCTGGCTGTTTAGATCCCTTATCAAAAGCATTGAGGGTAAGTTTGTTGATCATCAAGTTGGCATCATACCAGGGAACAAACACAAGTCCTGGCCGGCAGACATCGCTGACCTTTGCCTGAAAGACCATTTTATCACGACGGGTTTCAAGCTCGACATTATCACCGTTTTTGATACCAAGCTCTTTGGCATCATCTTCATTGACTTCAACATAGGCCTTGGGAAAAGATCTCTTCAATTCAGGCACTTTCATGGTCATTGTGCCTGTATGCCAATGATCAATGACACGTCCCGTGGTCAACACCATCGGGTAATCGGCATCCGGCTCTTCGGCAGCAGGTGCATAGGGGCGCATCCAGAGCTTTGCCTTGCCGTCAGGATAGCCGTAATACCAGTATTTATTCTTATAATCTTTTGGAATATTGGGATCCTCACCACGGACATATCTGATTTTTGTACCAGGATGATCTTCCGTGGGGCATGGCCAGCGAATACCTGATTCTTTCTCCTGACGAGCCCTGGTCATGCCTTTAAAGTTATATGGTGTTACCGAACTGACTTCACGCCACTCATCCCAGATATCATCAACAGTCTTAAACGGGATAACCTTGGGGTCAACCCCCATTCTTCTGGCAAAATCAAGGAGAATATCCACATCAGACTTACACTCGCCCATGGGTTCTACTGCCTTCATAAGCAGAGAATAGCGTCGCTCTGAGCAACCATATACACCACGTTTTTCACACCAGAAAGCAGGCGGAAGAAGGACATCACAATATTTAACTGTCTCAGCATCCATGAACGGTTCACTGAGCACCATGAAATTATCTTTTCGACTCATGCCTTCAGTGTACATATTGACATTGGGTAGCGAATGAGCCGGGTTGGTACAGAGAACAAACATGGCCTTGATTTTTGCCTCGGAAAAAGCATTCCAGAGGGCAATGGTGTGCAGACCGGGCTTGGGAGCTATCGTTCCCGGTTTAAGTCCCCATTGTTTCTCAAGCTGGGCGCGATGTGATGCTTTCTTAATAAGACGACCAGCGGGCAGGAGATGACATAATCCGCCGGTATCCCGAACACCACCACAGGCATTAGGCTGGCCTGTTAATGAGAAATTTGTTGCCCCAGGTTTACCAATCTGACCGGTGAGCAAATGCAGGTTGGTGACGAGATTATTGGCCCAGACCCCACGAATTCGCTGGTTAAGCCCCATGGTCCAAAAAGAAACTGTGCCAGAGGCACTGGCAAACATTTTGGCGATGCGACGTATCTGCTCTGCTGGTACGCCAGAAATTTTTTCCGCCTTTTCCGGCGTATAATCTTTAAGAAACTTTTGATATGCCTTGAAGTCGACCTTTTTCTTGTCATTGGTCATAAAGTTGACATATTTGCCATAAAATCTCGGATTATCCAGCTCTTCCTGAATAATCACATAGGCCATGGCATTAAGAATAGCCAGGTCTGTGCCGGGCTTAAACGAGACATGCTCATCAGCAATACGTGCGGTATTGGTTTTACGCGGGTCAACAACAATAACTTTAACATTGGGATCGGCCTGTTTGCGTGCGGCAACCCGTTTAAACAGTATAGGATGACATTCTGACATATTGGAGCCAATAATAAAAAAACAGGTGGCCGCGTCAATATCTTCATAACTGCCGCTGGGTTCATCTTTGCCAAAGCTGGTTACATAGCCTCCAACAGCAGAGGCCATACAGAGCCGCGGGTTGCCTTCCACATTATTTGAGCTGAACCCGGCTTTCCAGATTTTACTGGCAAGGTACGTTTCTTCTGTTAAAGCCTGGCCCGAACCATAATAGGCTATCGAAGTTGGCCCATGCTCTTTAAGCGCAGTTTTAAATTTCGAAACGACCAGATCCATGGCCTCGTCCCAGGTAGCGGCCTGAAGTTGTCCGTTTTTACGAATATAGGGTTTGGTTACCCGTTCCTTGGCGTAGACAATGGGCGGCATGAGTGCCCCTTTGAGACAGAGAAATCCTTTATTATGGTTATTCGGATCCCCTTTAACAGTGACAACCTTGCCACCTTTAACACCTATCATAACCCCACAACCAGTTCCACAAAACCGACAAACGGCTTTAACCCACTTATCAGGCTCTGCTGCAGCTGCGTCTTGCAACATGGGTAATGAGCCATTAAGCGCCATTATAGCTGAGGATGCGGCAGCAGTTTTTAATATGTCACGTCTGGTCAGTTTCATTCTATACCTCTTGAGTTTGTATGATTTCTGTCCTGTTCGTTTCCATTTTTTTGCACATACCAGTTATTGCGACTTACTCTGCGTTTTCTTATACGCATCATGGTGGAGTGAATTTTGGTGAAAAGGATGACATTTCACACAATCGGGATTGATGCCGAATTTAGCTTCCATACGCTTCATGGCAGGATCATGGCATTTTTGACAAACCGCCTTGGGATCTGGACTCACTGTCCAAGGTATAGAACCTTTGCCATCTGGCTGGCCATGGCAGACAAAGCATTTCATTAACATTACGCCATGTTTTGACTCATACCAGTTCTGGGCAATTTTAGGGGTAGCAACCTTATGGCAGGCATAGCAATCAAAGGCATCATCTGTGGGAATTAAATGGTTAAGCCCGCCCGAATTCACTTGTCCTGGAAACAGATAGAAACCAAAAGAGCAACTTACATAAATCAGCAATTGTAGTCCGGTCAGGGTATGTTTTTTTCCTGTAATCATTATTTTTTCCCTCCCTTTGCTGTTTCTGCAGCCTGAGGACTTTCCTGTAACCTCTTGGCAAACTCGGTGTTCATCGGCATGGTACGGTCAAATTCCGGTAAATGGGCAATATTTATATGACATCCGGCACAAGTGCGTCTGGTTTCACCATTTTTTCCAAGGAATGCATCATGGCATAACCTGCCGATTTCTGAAATCGGCTCATCTTTAGTGTTTTTATACAGATCTTTATGGCAGGCCTGACACTTTTCAGCCTGGATAGCCTTTCTGGCATTGGTTTGTAACTTTCTGCGATCAAACGCTCCAGGAGGAAATATTTTTTTGTCATAATATTCATCCCTGGCATAATAGCTGGTTAATGGATCAAAATGAAAATTATGGCATTGTTCACAACTGATTTCTTTTTTGTCTTTGTCAACAGCATGCACAGAACTCTTCAATTCAAACTGATACATATTCACATCATGACAGCGCTTGCATTCTTCCACCACTGGCCGGGTATTTTTTCCTATACTTGCAGATTGTTGCTCTTCTGCGGCCATAACAGGCAAACTCAAGGTTGTCACGCATATTGCCACTGCCAACATATGTAATATTTGTCGTTTACAGAACAAACTCGCTACCATTATTTCCCCCTTTAACGTCATTATATCCTTTGTTTTCAGCTTCATGCCAAACTCAGAAATTACAATTCGGTGCGGAAAAACGTATTTTTTTTATTTATTAAATGGTTGTGTATCCTGATGGTTCAAATAGGCGAGATTCACCATTGAAACAGCATGTAGGTCTTCAATGGTTTTTATCAATTCTTTAATTGAGCGCTCATCACGACTTGTTATTTTTGCAAGTATATTACCGCGTTCATCACTTCCAAAGACTTGAAGTTCTGTAAACTTTGTCAGGGTAAGCTCGACCGCTCTTTTATCAGCTGGACATACTGTAATGATTACGCCTCCTACTGCCATGATAAATCCTGGAAAACATAGACAAAAAAATTGCAAAAACAGCGTATATTCAAAAGTCCCGGGCTGCGTGAGCTCGCCACTATACAGTGACGGACTTTCATAGTGTGTTGTGCTTTTTTGTGGCTGGCCAATGACTGGCCCGATATGAGAATTTTCGTTCAAGCCCAGATAAACCAGCATAGCTGGATCATAATCGCCAGCCACAAAAAACTATGAAAGTCAGTCACTGCGGCGTGGCACGTTCGTCAATGCCTCGACTTTCGGATAAACCAGCATTCCCGGCCCACAGGGCACAACAAAGGATGAAACAGAAGCCGGAATGTAGATTTGCAGTGATAAAGCCGCAGGCGGAAACTAACTCTGTCTTCTGTCC
>RKSL01000138.1 GCA_008633435.1 Candidatus Desulfobulbus rimicarensis
AGATTCAAACCTTTAAGGATTGCCCCATCACTGTACACATCAAGAATACAGAGTGAGGCAGGAGCCACATCAAAGAGCAGGTAATTTCGGGGCGACAAGCCAAGAGATAAACAGATCATTGTCCGTATCACTCCACCATGGGTCATTACCCCGACACTTTCTTTATCAAGAGCACAGAGACTGTCCAGCATTTCCTGCACCCGGCAGACAAAATCAGCCACAGACTCGCCTTTGGGAAAAGAAAAATCAAGATATTGCTGCCAACCTGCCAGAAGTTCAGGGTCAGTTGCCGCAATTTCTGCAAAAGTTTGCATTTCCCAGCGACCAAAATCAATTTCACGCAAACGTGAATCATGGGTCACCCGGGTAACAGTGCTGTCGAATTCGGCCAGCTTGTCCAGGGTCTGTCTGGTACGAATCATGGGACTGCAATACCAGTCTTCCAGACAATTAACATGGCTGCTGACACGAGCCAGCCGCTCAAGGCCCTGCCCTGATAAACCGAGGTCAGTGCTGCCAACAAAACAACCAGCATCAGCAGTTGTCTGCCCATGTCGTACCAGAAAAAGTCGTGTTGCCATATCAAAAAAATCACTCTGAATGAAACGGTATAGTTGAAGCAGCGTCGTCAACAGCAACAGATAGCGAAGACTTTGAGTGCCAAAAGTCGGGCATTACGGTGTGGTAACTTATGAATTATCTGTTTTGATTATCCTGTCATTTGGTAACTGTTCAGCTGTACCCAATCTTCAGGCGATCAGGCCGCCTCGCATAGACTGGCTATAGCTCGTTGGCCTGCTCGAAGTCTCGCGGGCTCGCTTACCTACCTGAATCTCGGGCACATCTAATCAGTTACATTCGGTGGTTTTGCAAGTTTTTTGCACCCACCTGCATAGTGACGTCATTTGCAACTCTTTCGAATTTCGATATTTGTGTTTAACTATTTTTTTCAGACACTCC
Source organism: Candidatus Desulfobulbus rimicarensis (assembly GCA_008633435.1). Taxonomy (GTDB): domain Bacteria; phylum Desulfobacterota; class Desulfobulbia; order Desulfobulbales; family Desulfobulbaceae; genus Desulfobulbus_C; species Desulfobulbus_C rimicarensis. The sequence goes on from RKSL01000138.1 coordinate 961, forward strand.
GACTTTCAGTTAATTGGGCAGATTAGCACATCAGCGTAGTGGATTGCAAACAGAGTTTTCATCCTGGCAACCGTTTCTGAGCAGCCGAGCAACTCTCCAGATAGCGACAAGAAAATCAACTTCCACTCACCATAAACAAGAATTATTCTTGACAACAGACTGATTAAGTTTTATTCCTTGATAAGAATTAATCTCACCTAAATCAGTAAAGTACTCTTAAAAAGATCCACGGAGGATGATGATGAGCACAACAACAAATCTTGAAGCAGCATTTGCCGGAGAATCACAGGCCAGAAACATGTACACTTTTTTCGCCAAAGTTGCCCGCAAGGAGGGATATCATTACATTGCAAAAGTCTTTGAAGAAAGTGCTGCCAATGAAGAACGTCATGCCAAAGACCACTTTTCACTACTTGGCAGAATAGGAGATACAGCAACAAATCTTAAGCAGGCTATCAACGGAGAAAATTACGAAACCACTGAGATGTACCCTACCTTTGCAAGACAAGCCAAAGAAGAGGGGAACATGGAAGCAGCCGCATTATTTAAAGCCATTGGTCAGGTAGAAGAGCTGCACCGTGACCGTTACCAGCGTTGCCTGGCAATGATTCAAAACGGTACTGTTTTCAAACGAGAGCAACCCATTAAATGGAAATGCTCAAAATGCGGCTTTATCCATGAAGGAACCGAGCCTCCGGAAAGCTGTCCGTCCTGTAAACATCCCAGAGAGTACTATGAACCTGCTGATATGGACATTTAACTCTTTTCGTATTCTACGCTTTAACCTTTTTTATTTGACAATAAATGTTGTAACACAGATACTTAATTCTAAGATAGATTCGTTTTCAAATTTACCCAAATGAGAACACCTGCTGTTCTCATTTGGGTAAACAGAATGTATCAAACGAACATGACAAACCAGGAGTACAATTATGAGTACAGAAGCTGCAGGGTGCACCAGGCCAACTGGCGGCCCGGCCGAAGAACAAACAAACAGTTCCGAAACAAAACAACAGCAACCCAGCATGGAGGTTCAAGCTATGATCAAAGTAGGCAGAAAAGCTCCGGACTTTACGGCCCCGGGCTATCATAAAGGTGAATTCATTAATGTAAAACTCTCCGATTACCTGGGTAAGTGGGTGGTCCTTTGTTTTTATCCAGGTGACTTCACGTTTGTCTGAGCTACCGAAATTTCAGCGGTCGCTGAAAAATATTCAGAAATAAGTGACATGGGCGTAGAAGTGCTTTCCATGTCCATTGACTCTATGTTCACCCATAAAATGTGGAACGACCACGAACTGGCCAAAATGGTGGACGGCGGCGTACCTTTTCCCATGCTCTCTGATGCCGGCGGAAAAATTGGTACAGTATACGGCGTATACGATGAAGAGGCAGGTGTGGAAACCCGTGGCCGATTCCTTATTGATCCTGATGGTATTGTCCAGGGCTACGAGGTACTGACCCCACCCATTGGCCGAAATGTGGGTGAAACCATCCGCCAGCTCCAGGCACTCCAGCTTATTCGGGAAAAAGAAGGTACTGAGGCAACTCCATCCGGCTGGAAGCCCGGTAAAGCTACTCTTAAGCCCGGCATTGACCTGGTGGGCAATGTCTGGAAAGAATGGAAAACAGATCAGGCCTTTGATTAGATTGTCAAACTTTGCCAAGGTGACCGGGTGGGGTTCCTCCTCCTTCCCCTGCCCGGCTGCCTTCGCTTGTACTCACACTTTTCCCTTTCCCCCAGAGATACTCATCACACACCCTTTGTACTGGCAAATATCATCTTTGTCAGACCTGTGTTTTATGGTTACCGTAGTATATCCAAGCCCCCTTTAACAATCACGGGGTAATCAGCACAGCAGGGTCCCCTGCAACACCATAAAGATCCAGCATATAATCTTGGATATCAGTACGTTCAATTTCCTGCAGCGCCTGCACGGCTGCCTGACCGACTGTCATATCATCCTTAACCAGTGCCTTGATCCAGGCAAGATTAAGCTGATGAGCAGGAGCATCCAGAGATACCCCGGAGGGAACAAAAGAGGCAATTGCACCGCCCCCTTCCTGCAGGCTCAAGCTGTCTCCCAGGCTGAGGATACCTGGATAAGACGAATCTCCGGCCGCACAGGTAAGTGCTGTAAAAATTGGCAGATGCGAACCATTATGCAATAACGCTGCATCAGTTGCTTTCAGAAAATTTTCGCTGCTTGTACCAAGCTGGGTTCTCCCACCATGGCCATTGTAGTTGACCAGGCCATACCTGCCGAGGTTCCAGCCGGTCATCAGGGTATCATGCAGGTCAAGGTCTGGATGATAGAGTTTTTCTACAGTAAAGCCATATTGACGAAGATCTGCAGCTGTTTCATTGCCGTTTGCATGAAAATCACCGGCTTTTGAATCAGGATCATCCGCCATGACAGCGGCAAATTTACGCCAGCCACCACCCGGCTCGGCTTCATAGGCTTGCAGCTTATTGACATAAATCATGCCCTGGGCATCTGTTGAAACCGCAATCCTGCCAATGGCATATTCCGGAACATGATCGCCATTGATGTCGGCATAACGGTTGTCGCTGCCAATAAGCCCCCATGGGCAGGCCGCCATGCGCAAAGGCAACTGACTCTCACCAGAGCCCAGTCTGTCGGCATGATCAAGGGTTCCTCTGCCCATGAGTGTGATAAACTCAGGAACCTGTTGCCAGCGTTGAGAGATATAGCTCAAAAACTGCTCAATGGCAGCGGAATCTGTGCGGCCATGGGAAAAAATATCATAGATATCCTGAAGCCGGACAAGGGTTGTCGCAAAAGTTGTTCCCCGGTAATCGGCCAGAGCCTGAGCACTCTGCTGCAGTGAATCAGGGGCAATGACCAGGTACTCTGCTCTGTTTTTGCGTGATAACAGCCGGGAAGGCAGGTCAGGTTCTGCCTGAATATCGTGGGGCGCACTGCTGAGCTGATACTCTCCGCCGCTGGAGACAAAACTCACCTGATAACCATTTGCACTCTCTGTCACGGTAACATCTTTGCGAAACCGGGCATCAGCACCATGGGGATGCTCCATAACCCGGATATCAGCACTTGAAAATCCAGACACCGTCTGTATCCCTGGTGTGGTGTCATGCAGGCGCAGTTCATTATCATGGGCATACATTTTACGGTCATACTGCACAATAATTGATTCAATATAGACCAGGCTATACGCTGCTCCATTAAGTGCTTCCCCCTCAATGGTGACGTTTGCGGCTACAGTTTCTCCGGATTCAGTGCCTCCAAGAAGACGCTGGTCAAATGTGGTTTCAAGGATTGCCTGATTATTTCCGTCCCAACGTACTTCACCGGCCAGCTGTTCACCGTTTAACGCTATGCGAACAAGATGATCATCACCTGCAGCCTTATCACCAGCGCCCCGCAGTACAACCCTGATCATTCCCGGGGTTGGTGATGCTGCTGCAGGATCAGGAAGATTGACTGTAAGGGTTATCGCAGGCTTGTTTGGTGCCATGATATAATCCCAATAGCCGTAATCTGCATTTTCATCCTGATGCACCCAGGTGAGCAGTAAGTTATCCTCTGTAAAGGCAAGGATTTCCTGAAACTGGTCAGGCTGCCCCTGTTCCGGCCCCTGTCCGTTAACAATGGCCATGTTCCACCCCTGACGTTTACGGAACTTGCCAAGGCAATAGATGTTCTCCCCGGTTTCAGTAGTCTGCCAGAGGTCGGTAGTAAAAACAAATTCCTGACGATCAAAATCAAGATAATATGCAGCAGAGCTGCCTCCTGAAGAAAACGACCAACGCCCGCTCAAGAGTTTATCAATTATTCTCTGGGTTGCGATGCCGGTTACTGTGGCAAGGTCATCAAATGCAATGCGGTACATGCCCTGTTCCCTGGTGCGAAAGAGTAACCGACTTACCCTTTTTCTCGGCAAAGAAAAGCCTTGGGTGGGGCTGCCCTGGAGAGTATATGCGGGAAGCGATTGCGCAGGTTGTGGGGATGAAGGATATTTTTCAACAGTCACAAGATGCGGTTTACCGGCAAAAGAACGCCCCAAACCGCGCCACGGGGTTTTAGGGGCTGAGGTCGACAACCGCTTTGAAACAGTATCGGCCCGTAGCATTGCCTGGGGAGATTTGGCAATAGATACCTGCCACGGCCCATAGGTTTTCTGTGTACCCCATATTTCTTCTTCAATTAAACGGTACCGTTGTGTCGTGCCGGGACGTGCCAGAGGGTCAAGCAGCAGATACTCGCCTCCCTGTGGAGAGGTGATTAATCCTGGCAACATACCACTGGAGTTGACCCGATGCCACCTGCTTTCACCAACAGACTGTCGCTCAACATAGAACCCTACAGTGCCGTGTTCCTGTTGTGTTTCCCAGCGAACAACTGCAACTGGTGATTCCGACGAGGTGTCAAGCCCGGTCAGCTCTGCAACAGCCGGGCCAGTCATTGTTTCGACCCGGAAATTATCTATAATGGCAAGAGTAGGATCAAAATTAAAATCAATACGATAATCTTCAACTTCGCCACCATTGGCATCACCAGTCGGAGAATTACAATCGGCAAGGGTGGCACAGACCCGAAAACGGGCAAAGGTATGTCCTGACACCTCTGGCAGACCATTCCAGTAAAAGGTGGTCGTAGTGGCTGTCCCGCCGTTATCGGCAACAGTCTGGCAGGTTTGCGCCGGGCTGTTGGCACTATCACCAGCGTCAAAGCTGCCGTCACCGTTACCGCTGCCATCCCACCGATCAAGCCAGGCACAGACATAAACATCTGCTCCGGTATTGTTGACGACTTGCGTATCAGCGTAAATTTCTGCATGATCACCGCCATGGGGAGAACGAAAAGTTACCCCGTCCTCGTCGTCATGGCCGTCTGTATCGTCGGCATCAGCATTGGCGTTAGTCTGCGGAGCTGACAGATCGGCATCACCACGGGATTCGCCGAGCCAGGGCTCGGTGAAATAACGAATATGCCTGGCAAGACCATATCCGGCAGCATCAGCGTAATCATAGACATAGAAAAAGTTGAAATTTGAAAAGGCAATATATCCACCACCTGGATTATCAGCTGCAATTGCTCCTGCATAATGGGTTATGGTAAACTGGGTGATAGGTTCGTTACTGAAACTGAATGTCAGTTTACCCCTATCATCAGTAGTAGGGGTACCACCATTATTATTCGATTCAAACTGATGACCATTGATCTGGACAATATTACTGCCAAAACTTACATTATCAGGATCGATAACTTGAGCTGATTCATTTAACCCTGTAACATAAACAGCATCTGCATAAGAGCCATTGCCTTCAATAT
>RKSL01000139.1 GCA_008633435.1 Candidatus Desulfobulbus rimicarensis
TTTTGGTTCATCCTGGATAACAATGGCTCCCTGATGCTGATTACCAATAATGGTATCAGCCTCCCAATCCTCTAGGCGTGATCTGTTATTGGCTTCAGCGGGTCGTTATCAATGTCTTTGTTGTTAGGGATACCAGTCCGATTCTGTGCGGAACCATAACGTTTTTTGATAGGTTTTGTCCTGGTGGCACAAGTAGGTATACAACTCTTCTCCCTGATGTTTATCTGTGAGAATATACTGGTAAATGGTATCATGGGTGCAGAGAGATCACGTTCATGGATTTAAGGCGTCCTGCGACTTGTTCAGGACTCCAGTAAGCACGGAGACAGGCGTCAATGATGAACCTGATTTCCGGGGTAAGTTCAGATGACCTGACCTCGTGAGATTTTGCCTCGACAGCTGTTTATAGGGTGGACTCACCGCAAAATTTTCAAAATCACCTAATTCAACGAAGTATCTTTGCGATTCTGCATTAGCCTGATACCAGCAAACCGAATTTCGGTAACAAGGCAGATTCCATGGAAAAAGGCATCTCATGGCCAAAAATAGCGGCACAGATCTATAAGTACTGTTATTTTAATGAATTACGATTTTCATAAATAAAATCGTCAATCTGTCGAGGTCAGGTCGTCTGAAGTTTGAGAGATTTTGTCTTGTTTTGGTGGCGTTGCCTGGCTAGACGGCCAGCCTGCTGGTGGCGATATCCGCACAGGCCCGTGTTACGTCTGACTCCACGAGAGATGGTGCTGGTGGGTCTCCAGAGGTCCCGGGCAATTTTCATACAAGATTTCCCCAGTTTTCTCTCAATTTGGATATACTGTCTCTCGCAAGATCAGGAGTTTGTAGCCCATGGCTAACCTCCGCAAAAAAAGTGTGGTGACTGATTGTGAAGTATACATCTGAATCTTGCTTTTTTCAGCGTTCTCGTGCGTCCCTTCACACCTGCCACATCTTGGAGACTGTGCACTTATTATACGAATTCCGAGCCTTTCAATTAAAAGAGTATTAATGCTTCTCTTCGGTAGACCACGCTGTTATGTCAATAGATCTCTATTTTTAATTATTATTTATTATGTTAGGCGAATATACTTTAGTTGATTCTCAGATTACATTCCCATATAATTCATAATCCAATCAATTAACAGGAGCTATAACTCTAATGGACACGACATATAATCTTTTGTTTACCGGTGAACTCCTCCCTGGATTTGAACCAGAGAATGTAATAACAGCACTCGTGGAGGACATGGGACTGGCTGAGGAAAAAGCTGAAAAGTTGGTTAATGCCGGGCATAAAATGGTAGTCAAACGGGGCATTGATAAACCCAGAGGCATACAGCTGAGCAAACGATTGACACGTGCCGGGTTAACTGTAAAACTTATAGAAAATGCTGCTCAAAAACCAGTTCCAGAGGCTGTACCCCCCTATGCTGAGCAGCCTGTACCAGAAGCCCATCATACAAAACAAGATGAGACCAATCTGCCACCTGCTCCTTCAGATAACCCCTATGCTGCACCTGTAGCTAATTTAGAACAGCAGACACCAGCAGGGGACAGCCGCAAACAGGGAGCTCCCCAGAAATTGCGTGCTGCTCATGGATGGAAATGGATAAAAGATGCCTATAGTATGTTCAAAGAACATCCATGGCGCTGGATGGGAGCCTTTTCTCTTCTATATTTTATTATCGTCCTCTGCAATATGATACCTTTCCTTGGCATATTTGTTGGTTACATGATACTGCCGGTATTTACAGGTGGCCTTATGATCGGAGCCCAGGAACAAAATAAAGGTGGTATCTTCCGCATAGGCCATATCTTTGCTGGCTTTTCGACCAATAGAAATCACCTGCTTCTACTTGGTGTTTTAATGACAATGGGATTGTTTCTTTGTTTTAGCCCTGTTCTACTTTTTTTCGGCATGTCATTTTTTACGGGAGGTTTTACTCCTGAAACCATGTCCAACGTTAACATGGCTATGTTCCCTATTACGATACTTATCAGCCTGGGATTATCAATTCCTATGTATATGGCCATCTGGTTTGCCCCCCCACTGGTGGCTGTCAATGGCCATAATGCCTGGACATCACTGAAATTAAGCTTTCAGGCCTGTAAAAAAAACATGCTGCCTTTTCTAGTGTACGGCCTTGCATTCATGGTCTTTTTCGGCGTAATAAGCGGCATATTTGGAATTGGCGCTGCCATAATACTTCCCCAATTTAGTTCTCCAGAAACTTTTGGTACTGCCGCTGCTTTTATGGGCATAGCATCCTTCGTTGTCCTGGGTTCCCTGATGGTTCCAGCCATGTCAATTATGGGGATCTCTGTGTACACTGGGTATCGGGATATTTTCTACTCGTGAATACTCCCTGCCCACAACTTGATACCACTTTTCGTTACGAAACTCCGGAAGGAATAGAGCTGGAATTACGCCCTGCTGGCCCGGTGGTGCGCGGATTTGCATGGGGTATTGATTTTGGCATTCGGGCGATTGCCTATCTACTGCTTTCTGGTGTGGCTTCTCTTTTGGGTGGAGTAGGTACATCTATCACTCTGATTTTTCTTTTCCTGGTCGAATGGTTCTATCCGGTTATTTTTGAAATGTACAAAAGAGCAACTCCTGGCAAAAGCATTTTAGGATTAGAGGTCATGCAGGCTGATGGTTCACCGCTTTGCTGGTCCTCCTCCCTCTTACGAAACCTGTTGAGAGCTGCTGATTTTTTCCCGTTTTTTTACTGCTCCGGATTCATCAGCATGATATTGAATAATAGATTCCAACGGCTCGGAGATCTTGCAGCTGATACTGTCGTTGTGTTCAAAGAATCCCGAAACTGGAGTACAAAAGTTCCAAAATTTCCTCCTCAACCAGTGCCATTGCCATTATCCCTTAGAGAACAACGCTTCATTTTGGATTTTGTTGAGCGAGCAGAATTTCTCTCTGTTGAACGTCGCGGTGAACTCGCAGAATTACTGCTTTTTCTTACAACCGGCAGTCACAAGCAAGCAGAACTGGCTCTGCTTGCTTATGCCAACTGGTTTGTCCGGGGTCGATAGAAGAGCTATGCACCAGGAACAATTTGAAAAATTGTATGAGCCTGTCTGGAAGCAGATGGATTTGCAGTTGGCTCGTATGATGGGGAGCAAAAAATCTCAAGAGCAACAGGTGCAAGGCGATTCTGCAGGACATGAATTTGCCTCTTTTCCAGCAAATTACAAAAAACTGTGCAATCATTACGCTCTTGCAAAAAGCAGACAGTACAGTCCTGTACTGGTGGCAAGGTTGCACCATCTTGTCCTGTTAGGGCACCAGTGTCTCTATACATCCAAACGAAGTTGGTTTCGCAACGCACTTGTTTTCATTGCTGCAGGGTTTCCGCAGGCCGTACGTCAAAATGCCAGATATTTTTACCTCTCATTGTTGATTTTTTTGCTCCCGGCTACAGTTGCCGGTTATTTTACCTACACGGATCCAGTGATGATTTATTCAATAATGGATGATCGTCAGGTAAGTCGTATGGAATATATGTATGACCCTCAAAACAAAAAACCCGGCCGGGATATGGAACGGACAGCAGAAACAAACGTGAAAATGTTTGGTTTTTATATCAGACATAATATTTCCATTGGTTTCCGCACCTTTGCCGGTGGTATGTTATTTGGAGTCGGAACTGTTTTTTCCCTTTTTTATAATGGGATAATTCTCGGTGGCATCAGTGGTCATCTATCCCATGCACCTTACGGGATGGTCTTCTGGCCATTTGTAGCAGGCCATGGATCTTTTGAACTCACGGCAATTATTATCAGCGGGGCCGCCGGTATCATCCTCGCCTCAGGCCTTGTCATGCCGGGGAACCTGACAAGGGGCTCAGCTCTGCGCAAGGTCGCCCCGGCATCATTGCAACTGGTGATGGGGGCTGCGATGATGCTGGTTATCGCTGCCTTTATCGAGGCTTTCTGGTCGCCATCTTCTCTGCCGCCAGAGGTTAGGTTTGCAGTGGCAGGGCTGCTCTGGTCACTTGTCATCCTCTATTTTATTTTTGCTGGCAGGAAACATGGATCTTGATAATGTTGCCATAACAATTCGCCCAAGGAATTGTTGGGAGGCAATAGATTTAGGTTTTCTCCTGGCTATAAAATGGTTGAGCAGGCTATGGAGACTATGGCTTGTAACCGGCTTTGTGGCAGGCACAGGTTCCCTGCTTGTTTTCTTCGGTTCACCAGGATTTGCCCTGCTTCTCTTCTGGTGGCTCAAGCCGCTCTATGAACCATTTCTTCTTTACTGGCTTAGTCGGGCTGTTTTTGGAGAAATCCTCCCTCTTTCTGATGTTACCCGAAGGTGGCGGGAAATTCTCCTTCCGGGGGTATTGGCAAGTCTTACCATACAACGTTTTTCTCCTGAACGATCCTTTTTGCTCCCGGTAAGGATACTCGAGGGAGTGACAGGAGAGGCACGGAAAAACCGGAAATCTGTTTTAAGCAGAGAACAATCCGGTGCTCTCTGGCTTTCCATTTCCTGCCTGATAATCGAGTGTTTATTGACTGTTTCCTCTTTGATACTTGTGTATATTCTGATCCCGAACGAAATACGTCGCAGTATTGAATATGTATCCCCCTTTGCTTTTCTGCGATTAAATATTGTTCTTTATATGTTTGCGGTTTCATTCGTTACGCCTTTGTATATCGCCGGAGGTTTCATGCTCTATATCGCCCGTCGGGTGGAGCTTGAGGCCTGGGATATTGAAATTGGTTTTAAAAATATTGCAGCCAGATTCGTTGAGCGAAAAAAACGTCGCTTTTCTCATGTGTCGATTGTGATCCTTTTTGTTCTGTCGACGCTCCTTTTTTCACTCAATCCTCCCTCATTACAGGCAGCAGCTATCCCGCAACCGGAACAATGTGAACAGATTTTGGAACAGGTGCTGGATGGAGATCAATTTGGCGAAAAACAGGTACGTTACCATTGGGTATATATAAAAAAAGAGCATAAAGAAAAGGACACTTCCTGGTTGTCCAATTTCTTGGAATTATTTTTTAAACGCCTGGCAAAGTTTTTTTCAGGCCTTGATGATAGTTTTAACAACTGGCGCAGTGGACTCGCAACAATGTCTGAGATTCTTTTGTGGATGATTCTGGGTGGTGGAGGTGTCTGGCTGATCTATCGCTATACCGGAATTCGCCGTCTGTTTTCCAGGACTGGAAAGGATTTCGGTCTTCATAAAAAAACGGAACCTGTATTATTTGGCATGCTTGTAACACCAGACAGCCTGCCCAATAATATTCCTGCTGAATGTCGTAAATTATTCGCATCAGGCCAGACCAGAAAGGTTCTGGCGCTTTTATATCGAGGTACACTGTCCCGATTGCTCCATGTTCATGATCTCAGGGTACCAGACAGTGCCACTGAAATGGAATGTGATCGTTTGGTACAACATATCAGGCCAGAGAATGAGGCTCTTTTCTTTAATCGACTCACAATTTCCTGGCTCAATACCGCCTATGGACATTTCGAACCAATTCCCAATCGGGTTCAGGAGTTGATCGATCAATGGACACAGTTGTATGGCAGTTCAGATGAGAGTTAAGATACAGATCAATAGAATCCAGGTGCTTATTACCCTGGGTGTTCTGCTTGTATCAGCCTGTGCTCTGTTGTGGTTTTTGAATAATTACGAGCGTAAGGAATATGAAATTCGCACCAACCTGTCTCCGGAGGCCAGGCAAAATCCTTTGCTTGCAGCCACCTTGTTTTTACAGCAGATGGGAATTACAGCTGAGAGTCACCGGGGGCGAGATCTACTGGTCAATCTGCCTCCTGCAGGAGATGCACTGGTAATTTTTAAGCAGTCCGGTGCTCTGTCACCAACGCAACTGGATACTATGTACGAGTGGATTAAAGCCGGTGGGCATTTAATCATTACCCCTAAAAGAGTTTTGTCAGATACACAAGATGAGGCAGGAGATGACGATATAGTCTCAAGGTTAGGTGTAAAGCTCCGATATAGCGATAGTAACTCAGATTGCAGCTGTGACTCGGAAAATGATTCTGAGGACGATGACAATATAACTGAAGTACTTGATGATACACCGGTAACAGAGGAAAAATCCGAGAATCCAGAGAGCGAAAGTGCGCTGGAAGCAACAGAGCCTGATGCCCCTGAAGAAAATGATTTCGAGATCGTTTCCGCTGAACTCAGTGGTCTTCACCTGAATATCGAATTTGCAAATTACACGTATCTTGAAGAAGGAGAGCTAGATCCTGATTTTTGCCTGGTTTCTGCGAAACATGATGGTGCCTATTTGATGCAGTATATATACGGCCGGGGCAAGATTAGCGTATTGACTGACAATGCAATATTTACCAATAGCGAACTTGAGGATACAGGACACGGTTATCTTCTGGGCTGGCTGGTTAAGGATAACCCTAAGGTCTGGTTACTCTATTCAAATAATGTGATGGGGGTTTTTGCCCTTGTCTATAAGAACCTGCCCCGATTTCTGGTTTCATTAACCGGATTTATCCTTTTTTGTCTTTGGATGTGTCAGTACAGGATTGGTCCAGTGGGCAGGTATGACACACAAGGACGGCGTAATGTCCTTGCCCATATTGATGGCATAGGACAGTTTAACTGGAGTTTGGATCGGGCAGCTACGTTACTTGCCCGAACAAGAGAACCTGTCATTGCCTACTGGACGCAACGGGCATTGAATAAAACCAGCGGAAAAATTGATATTGAGAAAGTTGCTGACTTATCAGGAATGGAGCAACAGCAGGTTACAACAGCACTTTACGGCAAGGTAGAGACAGAGCAGGATTTAATAATGGTTTGTTTATGTTTACAAAATCTACGGCATGTTGGAACAATAAAATCAGAGTAAGAGGGTATTAGTACGTGACGACACAGAGTTACAAACCCTGTGAGAAGTTTCGGTCTACTCCTTGCAACGCCGTAACGGTGTTGTACACCTTATTTCTTTCTGCAAAGGTGCATTACTCTCACGCCCAGTACATAGAATATCCAGAAGAAACAGGATAAACCAGCATGGCTGAACCACAATCGTCAGCCACAACCACTTATGAAAGCAGGTCACTGTGGCAGAGTACGCCCACAGAGGCTGTGACTTTCAGATACACATAAACCGCGAAGACATGTAAAGGTATAGAGCATTGCATACAGAAAAAAACATCGACGAAAAGAGACTTAAGCTTGCTGCAGAAGTAGTACTGCAACTGGAAAAAACTCTCTCGCAGGTAATTATCGGGCAGGATAAAGTTGTCCGGCAAATCATAGCTGCTTTCCTTGCTGGTGGTCATGTTTTGATCGAGGGGGTGCCAGGTCTTGGAAAAACATTACTGGTAAGAGCCGTAGCTGCAGCTATTGGAGGGCAATTTGGCCGTATTCAATTTACTCCTGATCTTATGCCTGCAGATATCAGTGGACATTCAATGTTTGACACGAGGACGAATGAATTTGTGGTCCGCAAAGGTCCGGTCTTTTGTCATTTACTGCTGGCGGATGAAATCAATCGTGCTCCGGCAAAAACTCAGGCAGCCCTTCTCGAGGCAATGCAGGAGCAGCAGGTTACAATTGACGGTGAATCTTATGCTCTTGAAAGACCATTCCTGGTCATGGCGACCCAAAACCCCATTGAGCAGGAGGGAACCTATCCCTTGCCCCAGGCTCAGACAGACCGCTTTATTTTCAAAATTCATATCTCCTATCCGCAAGCAGAGGCAGAAGAAAAAATCATACGACAGGTTACCACAAACGCTCTAGGTGATAGTTTAAATGTAAGCCGTATTAAGCAGATGCTTTCTCCTGAGAAAATGGTGATGCTGCAAAGATTAACAGCATCATTAACTGTTGACGATCAATTGGTACATTATGTCGTACGCTTGGTTGGAGCCACCAGAAAATGGAACGGCATTGAACTGGGCGCAGGCCCGAGAGGTTCCATAAATTTATTGCGGGCAGCAAGAGCCATCGCATTGCTGTCCGGGCGCATCTATGTCATACCGGATGATGTCAAAGAAGTTGCAATTCCTGTTCTGCGGCATCGTATCACCCTGTCCACAGATTTATATATCGAAGGCTATACTCCGGATCAGGTTTTGGAAGAGCTTATAGAATCGGTCGATGCTCCCAGGTCATGACACCCACTCGCTTTTCATTGATAGGCTGGGCAATCCTGATTGTATTGGGATTGCTGGTTCCTTGTGTGGAATGGGGGGCACAACTATGGACGATTTCCCTGGGGCTGTTTCTGGGAGTTGCGCTGTTAGATTATATTCAGGTGCGCAAGAAGCCTGATTTACAGATGAGCAGAGCTGTCCACCACAGCCTGCCCGTAACAGTATGGAGCGGGATTACCCTCAAAGTGTGTAATCAAGACCCCCAGGCCAGAAATGTCTCTCTATGCGACCACACTCCGGGCAACTTTAAAGTAGAGAACCTGCCCGTAAATATTACCCTGCAGCCAGATCGTTGTGCGACAATACCTTACAAAGTATGCCCGCTGAAGCGCGGACTTTTTGTTCTTCCCGGTGTTGATGTTGCTGTAACAAGTCCATTTCATTTCTGGCGAAAAAAATGGTTCTTCCCTTGTGAAGAACAGGTCAGAGTATTCCCAAATTTCAGGGAAATCGGCCATTATATACTCCTTGCCGTCAGCCAGCAGTTGAATCAGATGGGCATAAAAGAGATTCGTCAACGGGGCCAGGGGGGTGAGTTCCACCAGCTGCGAGATTACCGTGATGGCGATGAGCTAAGCAAAGTGGACTGGAAGGCCACCTCCAGACATGGTCGTATGATTTCACGTGAATTTCAAACTGAACGGGATCAGCAGATAATCTTTCTGTTGGATTGTGGGAGAAGAATGCGCCATCAGGAGTCCGGCAGAAGTTTTTTTGATCAGTCTTTGAATGCAATGCTGCTGCTGGCTCATGTGGCGATCAGCCAGGGGGATGCTGCTGGAGTGTACACCTTTGGCGGACAGAATAAATGGATTCCACCACTGAAACAGGAAGATGCTATCCGTAAGCTGTTGCATCATACCTTTGATCTCCATCCCACCACGGAGGCTGCGGACTACATTACAGCGGCTTCCAAAGTCATGGCTCTTCAGCGCCGTCGTTCTTTGATTATTCTTCTTACCAACAGCAGGGCAGAAGATCTTGACGATGTATTGTACGGTATGACTTTACTGAGTCGCAGGCATTTGGTTCTGGTAGCTGACCTGCGAGAGTCGATAATAGAGAGTGCCATGGAGAGTTCCATTATTCATCTGGACAACGCATTGCGCTACTTGTCCCTACAGGATTACTCAAACCAGCGGACTGCCCTGCAAAAGAACTTTTCCCACCATGGCATTCAAACTCTGGATGTAACCGCTGATAAACTCCCCGCAGCTTTAGTCAACCGATACCTGGACATTAAGAATTCCGCCCAGCTGTAACGTCCGGTCTTTGCAGAACAATTTCACATTTGTCTGTGTAAGGAAATATTATACCAAGCTTTATTTGAACGGATAGATGGTACACTAACCCACAAAGATGTAACACATTATCTCTGCGAACCTACCAAGATAACTGTTCTGTTCACTGGCTTTTTCCATTCTGGCGACTCCCTCAAAAAGCGCTTACTTATCAACCGTTTATCCCCTGGGGCATTTGATCATCTTGAGTTTGTTGGCGTAAATAAAATTTTCATCGTGTTCGTCTGTGTGACATTGCAGGCAGGTGTTTTGGTCGGGCAGGGCAGGTTGTGTTTCTTCTGGCGCAGCAACATGGGCTGCTGCCGGGCCGTGACAGCTTTCGCAACCTACGTCCTGGAACTTTTGAGGGAGTCCGGCCAGCAATCCCCCCTGTTGTACTTTCCGGCTCTGGTAAAAAGGCAAGGTGACATGGCAGATCAGGCAGTCATCATTAAATTGTTGATGGTCAACTGCCAGGGTCTGCCAAGCCTTGGCATGGCCGGTCGTTTTCCAGAAATCAGCCTGGCGCTGGTGGCATTCTCCGCATTGTTCTGTTCCGGCAAGCCCGGCAAACATTGATGAGCGAAGAGCCGTAGACTGTCGTTTGCGTTGCTGGTTGAGTGCATTGACTTCTTTTGTTGTTTCTTCAACGATTGCCTCTACTTCCGGGTCGTCTGGCATGGAAGATCTCAGGGCTATAAACTGGCTTGTGTAGCTGCACGGTTCGGCTTTGGCAGATTCTTTTTCAGCCTGCAGGGCGGCAAGCTCCTGCTCAGCGTCCTTCTGTGCTTTCAGTAACTTGGCGTAGTGCCCATTGGCGGCACGTTCGCTGGTCGGTATTTTTTTCTGCAGACGGCCAATCTGCCAGTTGACTCTATCGAGTTTGTTTTGTACTTTTTTTATTTTTGCAGCAAAATCCTGCCCCCATTTACCGCTCTTGGTCCAGTGGATTCGTAATAGACCCAGGTATTTTCCCCGGGCAGATACCCGGGTGAGCAGAGTGTTATTGATCAGCCGGGGTGTTTGCCTGGCTAAGCTGTGGCCTGACTGCAGAATAATATCTATACCTTTAACCGATTGGGCTATTTTTGTGTTCACAGGTTCAGAATAGCTGGACATAAGGATGACCATATCTGCGGTTTTCCTGACTCTGGCAAGCTGGTCGGGCAGGGTGTCCTGCCAGGGAAGCAGGGCGTAATCGGCATCATCAGGCAGTAATTTGCCGTCTGTGAGACCGAAAATTGCAATGGAGGTATCTCCGGCTTTGGTTGTCACGAATGGTGCGAAGACCGGTTTGCCTGTGGCCTTGTCCACAAGATTCATGGATACCCAGTTGAGGGAACCTGTTTTCTGAATTTCTTTAAGCCGACTGACTCCAGCGGCAAGTTCCTGGGGGGCAATTCCTGTTGCCCTGCATCCCATGGCCTGCATGGCACGGGCAATTCCGCTGGCCTTTATCTCGGCAACTTTCTGTTGGTGCTCCCGGGTGCGGAATGCGTTGGTCTTGTAGAGCAATGCACCGCTGTCAACAAAAAGGGCGGGCAGGTTTTCTCTTTGGGTAAAGGATTTAATTTGCGATGCTTTTTTGGACAGACCGCCCAATTGGCTCGATTTTCAGCCGCATGGAGCCATTTCTCCGTGCACATCATTACTGTAAAAGAGTAGTAAATCTCCAGCCATGGAAGCTGTGGCCTGAAAACAGAATAAAAGCATCAGGATGAGAATATGCATTTGAGCTGTAAGCATCTGATTGTGTTTACCGGGGATACCGTGTTTACTTTTTTTGTTGTTTTTGAGCATGTTGAAGATCCTTTGCACGTTGTTGAAGAATTTGTCGCCACTTGGTTATTCTGTCACCAATGATTGCCTCGTAGCCTCTGTCTGTTGGGATATAAAAAATTTTCCCTGAAATTTTTTCCGGGAGATGTTCCTGAGCAACCAGCCCGTCAGCATTGTCATGGGCATACTGATAGTTTTTGCCATAGCCGATCTCTTTCATAAGTTTTGTCGGCGCATTACGCAGATGGTCGGGAACCGGCAGGGAGCCTGAGCGTTTGATCTCTTTATGGACAGATTTCTGCATCATATAGAGCGCATTACTCTTGGGTGCAGTCGCAAGATAGGTGGTGGCCTGATACAGGGCAAGTTCACCTTCTGGCGAGCCCAGTACATGGTACGATTGTCTACAGCTCAAGGCAACCTCAAGTGCCCTTGGGTCGGCAACGCCAATATCTTCAGAGGCAAATCGAATCAGCCTTCGGGCAATATAGAGAGGCTCTTCCCCGGCTGCAAGCATTCGACCAAGCCAGTACCCGGCGCCGTCTGGATCGCTGTCCCGCAGGCTTTTATGCAGCGCGGAAATGAGATTATAATGCTCTTCACCCGACTGGTCATAGCGCAGGGTACGTTCCTGCATGGCCTCTCGCACCTGTTCTTCGGTGATAACCGCCTGCGCTGATGGTGTATTTTTGAGAGCAAGGATGGCTGCTGTTTCCAGACAGTTTAAGGCGCGCCGACAATCGCCATCAACTGCTTTTGTCAGCAATGTAAGCGCATTATCTTCAATGTCAAGATTATGATTTCCCAGGCCACGTTCTGTATCCGACAGGGCCCTGCGCAGGATAACATCAATATTTTCAGGCTCCAAAGGTTTGAGCAGTAAAACCTGACAGCGGGAGAGCAGGGGGGCTATAACCTGAAATGAGGGGTTTTCCGTGGTGGCCCCAATCAGGGTGAGCAGTCCGTTTTCCACATGGGGAAGAAAAGCATCCTGCTGGCTTTTATTAAACCTGTGTATTTCGTCAACAAAGAGAATGGTTGGCTTGTCTGTTCCCTGCTTTTCCTGTTCAGCCCGGGCTACAATTTTTCTGATTTCTTTGACTCCGGAAAGCACTGCGGAAAAGAAAATAAAATCTGCTTCAATGGAGTTGGCAAGAATTGTGGCAAGTGTTGTTTTGCCTGAACCGGGCGGCCCCCAGAGTACAAGCGAAGGAATATGATTCTGGCTGATCAGCTCCCGGAGCAGCCTCCCCTGGCCGACAATATGTTCCTGACCAATAAAATCTGCAAGCTTCACTGGACGCATCCGCTCGGCAAGCGGCTTCAATGTGTTGAGATTTGTCTCCATCTTTGTATTATGAACGGGCTAAGGGGATAGGTCAAGGAATTACAGCAACCCGGCAGTTTATTGACATCCTTCCGGGAGGGTAATGGGGGATGTCATTGAGGTTGGCTCCCGCAGCAAAATGAGATTTGTCAGCTGTGTACCTGTCTTGCTTGTCTGCTGTACCGGAAAACCCCGGATTTTTGTCAGCAGGGTAACCCAATCAATTTGTCTCAGAAAAGGATTGGCCGCAAAGTTTTTTTCGCGTTGAACGGCAATGTCGAGGAGTTCTTTGAAGAGAGGAACATCCCGACTCACCCACCATGTTGCTGTAGATTCACGAAATGTTTTGCCAAATGCCTGCAGTTGTCGAGCGTACATCATCTGAGAAATGGTCAGGCTCGTATCAAAAAGCAGCTGGTATCTGGTACAATGAAAGCCGAGAATTATTTTTTCCTGCAAGGGTAGGGCTGGTGCGCTGGTGTAATGCGCAGAGACGGGGAAAGGTGCTTTTTGATTTTTTGAATCCTGGCCAACCGGGGTGGTTGTAAAGGGGAATTTCCGGCAGGTGCCGGTGTGGTTATTCATTCTGTAGAGTGTTTTACCTGCATAATCGAGATACGTGGTCGACAGGGGAGACGTAATTTTGGTTACATCGGTATTGACCTGCCAGGTAATGGTCTCCCCGATTGGTTGCTTGCCCGCTTTCTGTGCCTGGCTGCGGAACTGCCAGGTGATCCCCGCAGTCAGGCTGTGGCCATATAACAGCGTATTCCCCATGAGCAGGGCAGCTGTACAAAGACCGAGTGAAAGTGTCGTGATCATGCTGTGTTCAAAACAATAATCAGGCTCAAAATGTGTAGCCAATATTGCAGAATAGCGAGGTCTGACGACTTTCTGCCTCTTGATGCACCACATTTCTTGGAATGCCCTGGAAGGATTGTATCTGGGTGCCGTCCACATCAATTTTCACATAATTCAACCCACCTTGTACAAACCATGACCCTGCAAAAGTATACATGGCAGAAGCATTAAGCATGTAGGCGTCTCCTTCAAGATCGCTCACAGTAGTTTTATCACGGAGCAGGTGGTGATCCGTATCAGAGGCATCTACCCAGGGGGAATATGCCAGGCTCCCTGTGATTTTCAAGGCAGGAATTACCTGGAAATCTCCGCCAATCAGGAAATAAGGCATTTTATAGGTCATCTCATAGGTTATACCGTTGGACCCGTCTCCAGAGGCTTCAAAACCAGGTCTTCCCGATGGTGAATACTGGTGCAGCAGTTTTCCGGTATAGTCAAAGTCTTGATACTGGTACCCGACACCACCATACAGCATAAACAGCGGAGCACTCAGGAAATTCCAGGAGCCATTGATATCCCAGATCAACGCATCAAAATC
Organism: Candidatus Desulfobulbus rimicarensis; assembly: GCA_008633435.1. Lineage (GTDB taxonomy): Bacteria > Desulfobacterota > Desulfobulbia > Desulfobulbales > Desulfobulbaceae > Desulfobulbus_C > Desulfobulbus_C rimicarensis. Next base: position 13,974 of record RKSL01000139.1, read on the forward strand.
GGCAATTTCAGATTCTGAATATACATCAAGCTGGCTGGGATCATAACTGGTAATCCAGTCTTTATCGATCATATTATCTCCCGGATCGCTCAGGTTCTTTTTGAGAGTACCACTGAGGCGTATTGATGAACCAAGCCGCACGTTGGCATTTATGCGGCCAAGAGTTACATCAAGTGGCCACTCCAGTTCGCTCACCGGGAAATATCCCTCCTCAACCACACCACCTATTGATCCTGCAGGATATCCAATGGAATATGTCGTGTCACCGGTCAGTAATTCTGCACCCAATGCAATATCTGCTGTGATAAATGATGACGATGGGGGATTTGTTGCCGCAGCCGCAGACGTTATGCCTGCGGCAACAAATCCTGTGAGAAAACATAGAGAGCTTGCAGTTAATAGGGCTGGTGGGTGCATGCTGGCCTCCTGTGTTGCAATACGTACTTTGCAAGTAGAATATTTAGAATTGTTTGTATAAACTCTATTGGGTTGAGAAGGATAAGTCCAGTAAATCTTTACTGAACCATCTACCCGTTTACACGAACTATACAAAGGAAGGGCATAAGTAGTATGAACAAATAAACAGGGAATTATCGAGAAAAGATTGTGGTACAAAGAGATCAGGAAGGGGCTGTTTTTTTGTAACCGTTCACCAGGGGAGCTGGTAAACGGTTACGTTTTTTTAAAGAATAATAAACAGCACTTCCAGGTCATTGTAAAACTTATGGAACAGCTCTTGTCGGTATGATACCTTGAGTACATTCGCAGGGTTTTAACGATATTTTCTTCATGTCGTACGCATCATTTTCTGTCATAAAAAACAGATAAGCGCAGACTTGGAGAAACTTAATGACACATTGTAAGCCTGCTTGAGTGGGGCGAAAGCGGACAAGAGATTGCTGCCACCAATGTTCGGTTTCGCAGGACTCGACAAGCCCCACAGTATCTATGATTTATTAGCTTGCAGGCGTTAAGCCCGTTTTGGAGTTTTCTTATGAATCCATCTGTAATTCCTGATTTTGATAAACCGCTTCAGCGCGACGCAACCGATGCGGCTAAATATGGTGCCCGCAGTCAAGTTTTTGGTACTGCCAAGGTGCAGCCGCTCTGGGTAGCAGATATGGATTTGCCTGTAGCGCCATTTTTGCAGGATGCGCTGGTGAAAAGGGTCAATCATCCCTGCTATGGCTATACGCTACAGAGTTCTGCCCTGAAAGAGGCGGTTCAGTGGTGGATGCGGGAGGAACATGCGGTTTGTCTTGATTCTGATTCTGTGCTTTTTTCCCCCTCTGTTGTCACCACAATGAGCAATGCGATTGCTGCATTTACCCGGGTGGGTGAAGGGGTTGCGCTTTTTTCTCCGGTATATGAACGGTTTTATTCAGTTATCCGGCAACAGAAGCGCACTGTTGTGAATATTCCTCTGCTGAATGAACAAAACAGGTATTATCTCGATCTGGCAGTGTTTGAACAGGCGTGCAAAGCCGGGAAAATTTCAATGCTGCTTTTCTGTAATCCTCAAAATCCTGGCGGCCGGGTCTGGGAACGTCAGGAACTCACAGAGGTGGTTCGTCTTTGTCGGAAGTATACGGTGTTGCTTTTTGCCGATGAAATTCATTCTGATATTATCTATTTACCAAACAGGCATACCTCATTGTTAACCATTTCCGGTTCAGAAAAGAATACTGTATTGGCTCATTCAATCGGTAAAACATTTAATTGCAGCGGCCTGGAGCCGTCCTTTGTCCTTATTGCTGATGCTACCCTACGCAAACGGTTTGCTGCGGCAGCACAACGTACGCATACCGCTGATATTAATCTGCTGGCCAAAACTGCAATCCAGTCACTTTTTTCGCCAAAAGGCCAACAGTACAAAATTGCGCTTGTTGAGTATCTAAGGAAGAACAGAGACCTGCTGGCTGACCAGATTGATTTGTTTAAGGGAATTGACATGATGTTGCCACAGGCAACCTTTTTAGCCTGGTTGGATTTTCGGGGTACTGGTTTGTCGCATGAGCAGGTAAGGAAAAAACTCATTACTGATGCGGGGATTGGTTTGGCCGACGGGCTTGTTTACGGGGATAACGGGGAGGGGTGGTTTCGTCTTAATTTTGCGGTTTGCCACGAAGAGTTGACTACGGCGATTGCAAAGCTTGAACGGGTTTTTAGTGAATAGAAATCAGCTCATCACAACAGAAAAATGGAAAACAAATCAGCCGCATTACTTACCTTTGCCCGGAAATCCGGGGCCACAGCAGCGACAATTCTTCGTCCAGATTGTGTGCTGGTAGAAGATTCCCTGGCACGCTGCTGCAAAAAACCGAAATGTCCTTTCTGGGGACAGTCGTCAAGTTGTCCGCCCCATGTTGGCGGCCCTGATGATTTCAGGCAGCTCCTGCAGGCAAGCAGACTGGTGCTGGTTGTTCGTCTTGACATCCAGGCGTGTTCCCTCCATGGAGAAGAACGAGCCCAAGTCATGCGGCTGCTCCATGAACTGGTTGCGGCAGTTGAGATTCAGGCAAAACAACTCGGTTATGCAGGTGCCTCAGGGTTTGCGGCAGGATCGTGTAAACCGTGTTTTTGCGCTGACAAGGATGACTGCAGTGCCTTACACAACAAAGGGAAATGTCGTTTTCCTGATCAGGCCCGCCCTTCATTATCGGGATTTGGGGTAAATGTCGGCCATCTGATGGAGGCTGCGGGCTGGTCTGGAACGCTTTTTTCAGAGAGAGAAGGCGCTGGTCAACTTGCCTGGGTCGCTGGTCTGATTGTGTTGTCCTGATGTTTCAGGAAGGATGCTTCCCCCCTCGATTGGGCAGAGGGAGGAAGCGGGGGGAGGTATTATTTGGTGAATGCCTGCATTTTTGTCATCATCTTGTCGTGGAGAGCTTCCATTTCTTTTTTGAGAGCCTCTTTTTGCTTGTCTGTGCTTGCCGGGTCGCGCATCATTTCTTTGTAGTCAAAGCGTTTGCTCATCATCTTTTTGCGCAGCTCTTTGGTCTGGTTCATGAATTCCTGCCTGTCTGTATCAGACATTTTATCCATCATAGCCATGCAGTCTTTCATGCCGTCCATACCCATGCAGCCCATGCCCTTGCCATCCATTTTCATGCCATGGTGCATGCCCATTTTACCGTGGCCTTTCATCTTGCCACCCATCTTCCCCATGCAGCCCATCCCTTGACCATGATGTTTTCCCATCATTTTTCCGGAATCCATGGCCGCCTGCTGCCCTTTCTTTGCTGTAGCGCCGTCAGTCTGTGCCATGGTTGTACCGGCGATGAGACCAAAAGTGAGAAGGGTCGCAAGGGTTGTGGTCTGAAATATTTTGCTCATGCTCATTGTCTACTCTCCGTAAGTTGAGTTGGTTAGTGGAGTTTTTCTCCGAATGCGTTGTTTCCTCCTTGCAGCACCTACCCGTTTGAGAGGGTATTGAGACGTACCTCATCCTCAAGTTCTGCAAGTAATCCTAGCACAGGTTGGGGTGAGCTTTGCGAACCCCAACAATCACCTTGAGTGAAGCGAAAGCGGACAACAGCAACTGGACGCATCTCAGGGGGGTACTGGAGATACGCCCCTTGAAGCAGGGACGGATACAGATGCGTTGCGGGTGGTTATGGAGGGGGAGAGCCGGGCTGTCAAGGTATCTTGAAATGGTGTAATATCACCACTATTTTCAAGATACCTTTACAAGGCTATGGTGTATTCTTCTGTTGAGTCGGGTCGGTCTACTTGAACGGAGCAAAAGCGGACATTATCTGACTTCTCTCCTGTTTGGGTTCAGTTCAATTTTTTGGAATCAGTTACAGCTTGTTGAATTTTGGCGACTTCGACCAGGGTTTCCAATCGGACCAGGCGACTATTGGTATCAAGAGATTGGGCTTCCAGCCGTGCAATACTGTCATTCAACCTTTTGACCTCATCAGTCAGTTTTAATATGTCGATCAAAAGTTCCTTCCAGCCAGCCATTACTTTTCCCCCGCCTGTAAAACCGCCAAAGTCTTATCAAGCCGGATCCGGGTTTCGCGGGTTTGCTCAAAAGCCTCTTTAACCCTGGCTGATACCAATTCGAGCAATTCGGATTCTTTCATATCACCAGAAGATTCAGGGTCAAATACGGTAATAGCCTTTCGCACCATTTCAGCAACAGAAGCGTTCTGCTGTCTGGCAAGAAGAGTCATTTTTTTAACTTGGGATGGATAAAGCAAAAATTGTTTTCTTATTAAATCTTCTCCAGTAGATGGCATAATAACGCTCCTTTTTTCAAGATGTAATTTATCCGTAACAGAAGACAGAAACCAGAGGACAGAAGACAGAGTGAGTTTCCGCCTGCGGCTTTAT
>RKSL01000140.1 GCA_008633435.1 Candidatus Desulfobulbus rimicarensis
CTTTATACTCTGATGTACTCCGCATAAAAACAAAAAGGCCGGATCAAAAGATCCGGCCTGGGAAAACTTATTTTTTCTTTTTGTTTTTCTTTTTAGACTTTTTCTTGTCTTTCTTCTTATCGCATTTCTTCTTGCTGCATTTTTTGGCTTTCAGTTTTTTTTCAGCTTTTTTCTTGGCTTTTTTCTTATCCTCTTTCTTTTTACCCATTTCAAGCCTCTCTGTTTTGAGTTGACATGCTTCCCTGATGGTCACAGGGCACCGACTACAATGTTTATTCTTCTTCCGAAATTTTCCGCAACATTTCGGTTTCACGCCTTTTTTCTTTCCCATGAAATATCCCTGAAAAAACTGTCCCGTAATTCAGGTTCAATCTGCTATTTTTTGTCATCCTGTTTTTTCTCAGCAGGAACGACGTCAAGCAGTTCGACCTCGAAAATCAACATGGAACCCGGCTCAATAACGGGGGGAGCGCCACGATCCCCATAGGCAAGCTCAGGTGGAATAAACAGCTCATATTTACTGCCCACGTTCATCAACTGCATGGCTTCTGTCCAACCGGGAATAACCTGATCAATACCAAACTCGGCTGGTTGATTGCGTTTATAGGAGCTGTCAAACTCTGTGCCGTCAAGGAGTGTTCCTTTATAATGCACCTTCACGGTATCGGCGGCAGAAGGTTTTACCCCTTTACCCTGGGTAAGCACCTTATACTGCAGGCCGGACGGTGTCGTTTTCACGCCCTCTTTGCTCTTGTTTTCCTCAAGAAACTTTTTGGCCGCTGCCTTATTGGCCTCTGTCATGGCAAGAGCCTTCTGCACCTGTTTTTCCTGCTGACGGGTGGCAAACTGCTGCTGTACTTTTGCTGCCTCTTCAGTGCTCATCAGGGGAGTTTTACCCGTATACGAATCTTCTATACCACGCGAAACAACAGCCAGATCAAAATCTTCACCAAGATTCTTAAAATAGGCGCCCAGGTCAAGCCCCAGGGCATAGCTTAATTTCTGGTTCTCAGTGGTCAGTTCCGGTGGCTTGTCTGCTGATACTGCAGATCCTGCAGTGAGCATAAGACCAAACAACGCATAAACAACATACTTCATAAATCCTCCTGATGTATATCCCGAATGTGGCAACGATCACGCCCCCGGAATGCAATTTTTAAAAAACCAGCTTAATCGACGCCCTGATCTGCTCCCCAGAATCGGGGAGGGTAACCATGAATACATAAAACAAAGCCAGTAAAATTCAATATATCCAATCCTAACAAAAAAGAAACAATTTTAAGATAATTTTATAATTAAGCTCATAAGACCAGGCATTATAGTACAACCAGAGTTATTCCCCGGTTGGCACGATTGAGATCGTTAAGCTGTCTTAAGAAGGGAAATCTACGCAATATCTGCCTGCCCCTGCCGCTGCGGGTACTGAAATCTTCCCCGCCTAGAAAATCATTGATGCGCCCCCTGCTCTGCATGAATTGCAGTTGAGCGCGAACTTCTTTTTTTATGGCTCCACCCCGTCCACTTGAACCGTAGCCATGAATGAGCAGGACAACCCGGCAATGTTCTGTGCGGGCAATGATGAGTTCCTGATCAAGCTTTGCAAGGGCCTGCCTGACCAGAGGCATTCCCTTTTCAAGATTCACCGTTTTATACTGCAACCCGCTCGCAGCGTATTCTCTCTGACAGGCAGCTCCGCAATATGGGCAGCTTGCCTCCCCTGCCGGGCGTTCATTACCACAGACCTCACAACACACATATGTTACCATATCATCAACGCCTGCGGACTTCTATCATCTCCGGCATCTGCTGCAGATGCTTTTGGATTAACTGGAGATGGGAAAGATCTCGTATTTCGACCATGACCTTGAACTCAGCAATACTTTCCGGGGTTGTTCTGGCCTGAAACTGGATAATATTGGCATCATCGCTGGAAATAAGCGCACTTATTTCGGCCAACAGGTTTCTCTTGTCTGTAGCCCGGAGCAGGAGTTCCGCCCGTTGCAGACTGTTCACCCTGCCCGACCAGCTTACCTCTATCCAGCGATGCGGATCAGTTGTCCGCAGATTTGGGCAATCAGTCTTGTGGATGGAAATACCGCTGCCAGTGGTGATAAAGCCGATGATTTCGTCACCGGGAACCGGCAGGCAGCACTGGCTGACCTTGACCAGCATGTCATCAATACCATCAATTTCAATGGCATCTCGACCTGAATTGGCAGCCCTGTCCTGGGCTGCGGTTGCACTACGCTCAAGAATCTCTTCTTCGCGACGTTTTTGATCTTCACGCTTAAATTCCTCCGGCTGCATAGCCCGCTTCAGCTGGTGGACAGTAATAACCCCGGAACCGACCTTGGCCAGCATGTCATCAAGAGAATTACAACGAAGCGTTTTCAACAATTTACGAATTGAGCCATCGCGAATGAGTTTTTTTACGCTGGTATCATATCGTCGTAACTCCCGTTCACAGATCTCACGGCCAAGCTGCAGAGAACGTTCTTTTTCCTCCCGACGCAGCCATTGACGGATACGGGCCCGGGCGCGGCTGGTCTTGACCATCTGCAGCCAGGCGCGTTTGGGATGCTGATTTTTCGCCGTAAGAATCTCAACAATATCACCATTTTGCAGCTCATGCTTCAGTTGAACCAGTTGGCCATTGACCTTGGCTCCGGTACAGGTATCACCGACTGCCGAGTGAATGGCATAGGCAAAATCAACAGGAGTGGAACCACGGGGCAGCTCACGCACCTCACCAGTTGGGGTTAAAGCATAAATATCCGGGTCATAGAGTTCCCCGCGTACAGACTCAAGAAATTCGCCCGGATCTTCGACTTCCTGCAATCCCTGGACAAGTTTTTTCAAATCACGAAACAGCCGGGCATCATTGCCGGTTATTTTCTGTCCCTCTTTATAGGCCCAGTGCGCGGCAACACCTTCCTGGGCGACCCTATCCATTTCTTCAGTGCGGATTTGAATCTCAATAAAAAAACCTTGCGGTCCGGCAACAGTCGTATGCAGGGATTGATAGTTATTGGACTTTGGCGCAGAAATAAAGTCCTTGATTCGTCCGGGTACAGGAGTCCAGTTGCCATGAACAGTGCCAAGCGCCTCGTAACATTCTTTAACACTGTTCACAATAATCCGGAAAGCCACCTTGTCATAAACCCGCTCAAGGGGGATGTTCTGGGCAACAAGTTTTTTATAGATAGAATAGAGATGCTTGGGACGGCCGATTATCCGGATAGGGGTAATCTTGTTTTGTTTAAGTTTTTCCTGCAGAATGCCGATAACCTCTTCCACATACACTTCCCGTTCTGCAAGGGTATTTTCGAGATGCCCCACCAGGTCTGCATGTTCCACCGGAAAAAGGTACTGGAAAGAGAGATCTTCAAGCTCGCGTTTAAGCCAGTCAATACCAAGACGACTGGCAAGAGGGGCATAGAGATCAATCGTTTCCCTGGCAACCTGTCGTTGTCGTTGCGGCTCAGATGGCCCAAGGGTGAGCATATCCTGCAGCCTGTCGGCAAGTTTAACCAGCAACACCCGGACATCTGCGCCCATGGCCAGAAACAGTTTACGGATATTTTCTGCCTGATGGGCAAGTTTTGAATCGTAGTGGACATTGGTAATCCGGGTGGTGCCATCGACAATATTTGCCACATCATGGCCAAACACTTCGTCCAGCTCATCAATGGTGGCAACTCCCTCTTTAAGCACACCATGGAGCAGACCTGAAACAACGGTATCCAGATCGAGTTTCATGGAGGCAAGGGTTGATGCCACTTCCAGCAGATGCTGGATATAAGGAATTCCGGAAGAGTGTACATGCTCATGATGACGCTCAGCGGCAAAACTGTAGGCTTTGTCCAGTTTTCCAAGCGTTTCCCGGGGCAGGTAGCCACGGGCAATAACCAGCAGTCCGTTCAGATCAGGCATTGCAGCTTACAGGGTTTCTTCTATGGCCTGCAGGGCGCTCTTTACCGTGGTGGCAATTTCTGCCGCTGCATCATCATAGGGAATGGTTGTCGTTGCGCCGTTATGACGCAGCCGCAACTCGACCAGCCCCTCTTTTTCCCAGGTTTTCCCCACCGTGACCCGGTAAGGAATACCGAGCAGGTCAGCATCTTTAAACTTGGAACCAGGGCGTTCGTCACGGTCATCAAAGAGCACTTCAATACCTGCGGCCTGCAGATCCTGATAGAGCTTTTCCGCAGCCTCTGTGGTTTTTTCGTTGTTCACGCCAAGATTGAGCACGATGACCTGGAAGGGAGCAAGGGGCAGAGGAAAAATAATACCATTGTTATCGTGATTCTGCTCAATGGCGGCTGCCACCACCCGACTGACCCCGATACCGTAACAGCCCATAACCAGGGGCTGCTGATTGCCGTCCCGATCCTGAAAGGTTGCCTCAAGCGCTTCTGAATAGTTTGTCCCCAGTTTAAAGATATGGCCGACTTCAATACCCTCTGTCAACTGGAGAGTACCGCCACAGACAGGGCAGTTGTCCCGGGTAGTGATCTGGCGCAGATCACCGGTCATGGCCGGAGTAAAATCCCTGCCCGGATTGACCCCGGTCAGGTGATGGCCTTTTTCACAGGCACCTGCCACCCCGTTAACCATCTGCATGACTTCCTGGTCTGCCACCAGGGTGATGGGAATATCCACCGGCCCGATATAGCCCACTGGCAACTTGGTGCGTTTCCAGACTTCATCATCTGGAGCCAGTTCAACATCGGTTGCCCCGAGCAGATTTTTCAGCTTAACACTCTGTACTTCACGATCCCCCCGAACAAGCACTGCAACAGGCTCATCATCTGCAAGATAGATCATGGTTTTAATAACATCGGCAGGGGCTACCCCGAGAAATTCAGCGACTCTTTCCACTTTTTTCATGCCCGGAGTTGCAACCTTGACACATTCCTGCAACGCCACGTCCTGCATTTCTGGCGCAGGTAACACCACCTTTGCCTTTTCAACATTTGCCGCATATTCACAGGATTTACAGATGACCAGGGTATCCTCACCGGTTTTGGCAAGCACCATAAATTCATGGGAAAACGATCCGCCAATAGTACCGGAATCTGCTTCCACCGGACGAAAATCCAGACCGCACCTTTTGAAAATCCGGGTATAGGCATCATGCATTATCTGATAACTCTTTCCAGCATCCTCATCTGTTGCATCAAAAGAATACGCATCCTTCATCACAAATTCCCGTCCGCGCATCAAGCCGAAACGAGGCCGAATCTCGTCACGAAATTTGGTCTGCACCTGATAAAGATTCATGGGCAGTTGCCGGTAGGAATGTAACTCACGACGGGCAATATCGGTAATAACCTCTTCATGGGTTGGGCCCAGACAGTACTCCCGGTTATGTCGATCTGTAAAACGGAGTAACTCCGGGCCGTATTTCTGCCATCGTCCTGATTCTTCCCAGAGATCAGCCGGTTGCACCATGGGCATCAGTAACTCCTGAGCCCCGGCCCGGTTCATTTCCTGGCGGACAATTTCTGCCACCTTCTGCATGGCAGCAAGACCAAGGGGAAGATAGGTATACAGCCCGGAAGTCAGCTTGCGGATAAAACCGCCACGCAGAAGCAACTGATGACTGACGACCTCTGCCTCTGCCGGAGTCTCCTTGGTGGTCGGGATCAACATTGTGGAGTAGCGCATTTTTTGTTTTTTGTGTTTTATTTCGTATTTTTTGGTTTTTTGTTTTTTGTTTTTACTTTTTACTTTTAGTATTTTGCGTTTCAGGCATGAATGTCCCTCTAATTTCATCCCCTTTTTTCAGCAATACTACGCATAATTCCTGTTGTTTATTCTATCAGATTATTTTCTCCAAGGTAAGGCATCCGCACAAAATTACCACATTGTAATGTACACCCCACCTGACACACATTTATTTCGCAAGCCGTTCCTGCTCCATTTTGGCCAGTTCGTCGAGAAATGTTGCCAGTAACTCGTCTTCCGGCAGTTTTTTCCACAGTTCACCTTTTTTAAAGATAATGCCTGTGCCATGACCACCGGCAATACCGATATCCGCTTCTTTGGCCTCACCCGGGCCATTAACAACACATCCCATGACAGCCACCTTTAAGTTGGATTTCATGGTCTGCAGAACCCGCTCAATTTCCTCGGCCATGGGGAACAAATCTATCCGGGTACGGCCACAGGTCGGGCAGGATATCATCTCTGGCCCGCGCTCACGAATGCGCAGGGAACGGAGCAGTTCATACCCCACCCGTATCTCTTCCACCGGGTCACGAGTCAAAGAAATTCGAAAGGTATCCCCAACACCTTCAAAGAGCAGAATACCAAGGGCAACACTTGATTTTACAGTGCCGGGAATCAACCCTCCAGCCTCTGTCACCCCGATATGCAGAGGATAACTTGTTCGTTCAGACAGCTCACGATAACCGGCAATGGTCGTCAGGGTATCAGAAGACTTAATGGAAATTTTAATCGCATTAAAGCCCAGTTTTTCCAGTGCCGCTACATTTGTCAGCGCACTCTCAATTAGGGCGCGGGTATTTTCCGGGGTAGGGTAGCCATACTTTTTGAGCAGCTCTTTTTCAATGGAACCGGAATTCACCCCAACCCGGATGGGCGCATTATACATTTTGGCCGCATCAACCACCCGGGCCAGCTTGTCAGCGCCACCAAGATTCCCAGGATTAATACGGATCGCCTGGGCGCCGTTTTCCAGGGCTGCCACAGCCAGGCGGGAATCAAAATGAATATCTGCAATCAACGGAATGGTAATCTGGTCTCGAATCCGGCTAATGGCCGAAGCCGCTTCCATGTCCGGCACAGCCACCCTGATCAGTTCACACCCGGCAGCTTCAAGAGCCTTCACCTGGGTGACCGTAGAGATAACGTCACGGGTATCGGTGTTGGTCATAGACTGGACAGTTATCGGGGCATTGCCGCCAATGGCCACGTCTCCTATGGATATTTCCTGGGTGGTTTTTCGTGTAATCATGTTCAACTCATCTTTATTACAGCATTGACTCAAGGTGGCCTCTATCATAAACCAGCATGGCTGGATACAAATCGCCCGCCACAACAGATCGTGAGAGGTTCGATCCTTGAAAGTCCGGTGCTTTCAATCAGCTCACAGATGCATATACAACCATGAATCAATTATCCTTTGTGGCGTTGTTTGCTCAGATTAATCTCTGCATCTGACGCCCTGACATACAGGGGAACAGCAGTGGCCGGGTCAAGTGTACTCCCCGCTGCAAGCTGTTCGGCACCAAGAAATCCTGTCCTGGAAGCACGGGGGCTGCTCAGTGCTGCCGGAACCAGGATGGCTCCGGACACAGCAGCAAAACAACGGGCATAGGCATCAACTCCGGGGCCAGCAAAGAACACGGGGGTATTTATCCGCGCTGCAAGGAGTTCCGGGCGCTCAGCCACAGGAGAATTTACAGCAACCGGCCTGCCGTTTTTGCCGGGTTCATAGCAACACGCATACACTTCCTGTTTTCTTGCATCCAGCAAGCACCAAAGCGGACGATCAATCACCGGACAGGAAAGAGCGATGGCATCAAAGGTGGAAACTCCAAGAAGAGGCAGTCCTGCAGCAAAGACAATACCCTTTGCAGCTGCCATACCTATACGTAAACCAGTGAACGAACCGGGGCCAAGACTCAACGCCACGCCATCCAGATCTGCCCAGGAAACTCCTGATGACTGCATGACCCAGTCAACAGAACCGAGCAATTGTCTGGAATGGGTTTTTTCAGGTTGGGCAAGGGCTTCTGCCAGCACCTGACCATGGTCGGCACTGCCCCGGGTGATGGCAACACTGCCGCAACCGGTTGCTGTTTCAATTGCAAGAATCAGGAAGCTGTCAGCCATCTGTGGACAATCCGGGCAATATCGTTATAGAAAACAAACATCATAAGGGAGGCCAATAGGGCAATCCCTACTTTTTGCGCCCAGAGCATGGACTCTTCGCTCAGCGGTTTACGACGGATACTCTCAATGGTCAAAAAAACGAGATGGCCGCCATCAAGCACAGGAACAGGTAACAGGTTTACAACGCCCAGATTGACCGAGAGCATCCCCATAAAATAGAAAAAATTCATCCAGCCTGCCTTCAACTGTTGTCCTGCTATCTCGGCGATGCGTATCGGGCCGCCAAGCTCAGACGCTGGCACAACCTGCTGGATAATTTTCACAATCCCCATGACAGTCAAATACATCATGTTCCACGTCTGGATAAAGGCGGCCTTGACGGACTCGGCAAAAGAGACCTGTTCATACTCGACTTCATCAGATCGGGTAATGCCAAGCAGATAGCGTTCTCCGACCTCTTCGCCAAAGATGTTTTTGACCTTTTCCATGGCAGGACGCGCCTTCACCTTCAGCTCAGTACCGTCTCTGTCAATTCTCAATAACAGTTCTTTGCCGTTACAGTCCCGAATCAGCTCAGAAACCTGTTCCCAGCTGGTGGTTTGCTGTCCGTCAATGGCAAGTATTATATCACCCTTTGCAAGACCTATTTTCTCGGCCACAGACCCGGGAGAGACTTGACTGATAAGGGTTGAATCAACAGGTCTGGGAAGCCCGGCAAAAACAAACAAGAGCAAAAAAAGAAAGACGGCAAACAGTAAATTAAACAGAGGCCCGGCAAAGACGATACCAAAGCGCTGCCACACTTTTTTATGGGAAAATGAAACCGCCCTGTCCTCTTCAGCAACTTCCTCCCCTGCCTGTTCGCCATACATTTTCACATAACCACCCAGCGGAAAGGCTGAGAGCTGATAATAGGTTTCTCCCCACTGTTTGCCGATAAGCTTATTGCCAAAGCCCAGGGAAAAGGTCAGCACTCGTACTCCGAACAATTTGGCAAAAAGAAAATGACCAAATTCGTGGACAAAGATAAGAATGCCAAGAACAATAATAAAAGAGATAAGAGAGTTCATAGTCTATAATGTATATTCATTGAGCCGAAGTATGAGCATAAAGCTGACAACACATTATGCACGAATCCGCTGGTTCACTTCTTCCAGGGCAAGTGCTCTTGCCCTGGCATCTGCAGCGAGTATTGCCTCAAGATCGAGATCATCGCCACGGTCAAACTGGTTCAAGGTTGCTGCAACCACTTCAGTTATTTCAGTGAAGCCTATTTCTTCTGCAAGAAACGCTGCAACAGCAATTTCATTTGCGGCATTGAGCACCGCAGGTTTAACCCCGCCCTGCTCCAGGACATCAAAGGCAAGGCGCAATGCCGGGAAACGTTCATAATCCGGTTTTTCAAAACTCAAATTCCCGCAATCTGAGAGACTGAGCCTGGAAAGGCCCAGTTCAATGCGCTCGGGATACGAGAGGGCATAGGCAATGGGGATACGCATATCTGGAATGCCGAGCTGGGCAACAACTGAGCCGTCAATATACTCTACCAGAGAATGAACAATGGATTGCGGATGAACAACCACCCGTATTTTATCAGAGGCAACATCAAAAAGCCAGCGAGCCTCGATCACCTCGAGTCCTTTATTCATAAGCGTTGCAGAATCAATGGATATTTTTTTTCCCATGTCCCAGTTAGGATGATCAAGCGCCTGAGCCGGGGAGACCAGGGGCAGTTTATCCTGCTCCATGGTTCTAAAAGGGCCACCAGAAGCTGTGAGAATAATCATGCCCACATCACTGCGCCGTCCAGCCTCAAGGGACTGAAAAATAGCAGAATGTTCAGAATCAATTGGAAGCAGTGAGACACCGTTATCCTTGACCGCCTGCATGACCATCCGACCGGCCATGACCAGGGTTTCCTTGTTGGCAAGCCCGATGTCTTTCCCCGCAGCAATGGCATCAAGGGTGGGCAAAAGCCCGACAGCACCAACAACTGCTGAAATAACCATATCGGTTGCGGCAAGTGTCGCCACCCGCCTGTTGCCCTGGTCACCAAAAAAAATCCTGTCATGATATTTTACAGGCAGCAGTGCTTTAAGCGGGCCGACTGATGCCTCATCCGCCACAGAAATGCACTCCGGTTCAAACTCCTCGATCTGCCTGGCGAGTCGGGTAATATTTTTGCCAGCTGAAAGGCCAAGAATAGAAAAACGATCAGGAAAGGTGCGAACAACATCAAGAACATTCTGACCAATGGAACCGGTGGAACCAAGCAGGGAAAGTATTTTCATTAAAGAAGTCCAAAAACAATAAGGCTGTACAGCAAAGGTGCAGTCAGCAACAGGCTGTCAATACGGTCAAGCAGTCCGCCATGGCCGCCGAGAAGGGTACCCGAATCCTTGACTCCGGTACCCCGTTTAATAATTGATTCGGTGAGATCACCGGCAATACCAATGCCTGAGAGCACAACTGCTGCAAGAGCAACACGCATAAGATTTGCATCGGGCAACAGAAGAGCAGCAACAACCACAGCCAGAATCAGAGCCACAAAGCCACCACCTAAAGCACCGTTGACTGTTTTGCCGGGGCTGATATAAGGACAGAGTTTTTTTCTGCCAAAAGCACGACCGGCATAATAGGCTCCAGTATCTGAGCCTGCGGTTATAACGGTTAACAGGAGAAGCCAGGATGCGCCATCAGGAAGATAACGAATAAGGACAAGATAGGCACTGCACAAGGCGATATAGACAACGCCAAAACCGAGTCTGGTGAGCAGGGAAAGTCCATCATCGAGACGGGCATACAGTTTAAGAACAAGCAGCACAGATCCCAGCAAGGCGAGATAGCCCCCACATAATACCGCTGTTGAAGATCCCCTGCAGGCAAGAACAACGGGAAGGCAGCCGATGAGCAGAGCGATCAGCCTGGTTCCGGAGCCGGGAAAAATATTGATCATCCTGAAATATTCATTGAGCGCAATGACTGCACCAGCAGTGATAACCAGCCAGAAGAACCAAGGCGGTGCCAGAAAAAGCAACAGCAGCCACAACACAACCATGAGCACTCCGGGAATCACACGCCCCATACGTTTGTTCTCCTCTGTGGGCTTTCCCTGGACAGTGAAGCCGGGAAAGGACAGAATGATTTTATGTTACACCCACCTGAGCGCCAGTCTTGCCAAAACGGCGTTGGCGACGGGCAAACTCCTGCAATGCGTCTTTGAGCTCCTGTTCACGAAAATCCGGCCACATAATATCTGTAAAATAGATTTCTGCATAGGATATTTGCCAGAGCAGGAAATTAGACAACCTCTTTTCACCACCAGTACGGATCAACAGATCCGGATCAGATTGCCCACTGGAATAAAGATGGTTATCAAAAACTATAGCATCAATCTCTTCGGGATTAAGCGTGCCATCACTGCATTTTTTGCCTATACACTTTACAGCATCAATGATTTCTGCCCGAGAGCCATAACTGAGAGCAAGATTAAGGCGCATCCCCTGGCAATGTCGTGTCTTTTCAATTACACGTTGTAATATCTGCTGCACATCTTGGGGCAGCCTACTCATCTGGCCAAAACATTCAAGACGGATTTGATTGGTCAACATCTTCTCAAGCTCGGCCTGGAGATAAGTCTTGAGCAAAGACATCAACCCCTTGACCTCAACACCTGGACGCTGCCAGTTTTCTGTTGAAAAAGCATACAGAGTCAAGTGTTTGACTCCGATCTTCCGAGCGGCCTCAACAATAATGCGAACCGAGTCCACCCCGGCTTTATGGCCAAACAGGCGTGGACGTTTTCTCTGCTCTGCCCAGCGACCATTACCATCCATAATAATGGCAACATGGGTTGGTACCATTTCCATCTCTTTGGGTTGCTCTTCCATACAAGAGAGGAGAAAACTAAACCTCCATCACCTCTTTTTCTTTACCAACAGCAATTTCGTCAATTTTTTTCACAAAGGCATCCGTGGCTTTTTGAGCCTCTTCCTGGAGACGGAACATATCGTCTTCAGAAATCTCTTTATCCTTTTTCAATTTCTTCAACATATCATTGGCTTCACGTCGGACATTGCGGACGGCAACTTTGAATTCTTCTGCAACTTTTTTCACCTGTTTAACAAGATCCTTGCGCCGTTCTTCAGTGAGCTGAGGAATAGTCAACCGAATCACCTTACCATCATTTGCCGGGGTCAAGCCAAGATCAGAGGAAAGAATGGCTTTTTCTATGACAGGAAGCATCTGGGGATCCCATGGCTGGATAACGATCATCCGACTCTCTGGAATAGTCATGGTGCCGACCTGATCAACGGGCAATAATGAGCCATAGGCGTCAACTTTTATACCGTCAAGCAATGCAAGTGATGCCCGGCCGGTACGAATTTTAACAAGTTCACGCTTAAGAGCATCAACACTGGTCTGCATCTTGGTATTCACCTGTTCAACGATTTCGTTTGCCATGACTTCCTCCATCAAAATTATGTAAACACTGTAGGATAGCTTGGATAATACATTTTTCAAAGTGGCGCAAGTGAGCTTGTCCCGTTCAAACGCAAGCAGTCGAACAGCAAAAAACTCCGCTGGACAGAAAAATTGAAAAAGCAGCACCTTCGTCATATGGGAGCATTGTGTATTTTTCTAAAAAAGCAGAGAGCAGACAAGGTAACCACACCTGTGAAACTCCGAAAAGCACTTATGTAAGGGGCAGCCTGTACAGAACCGATGCTGTAAAGCCGTTTAAAGAATATAGCTCGAGATCAACGAGTAATCAAGGTTCCGATTTCTTGTCCCGA
>RKSL01000141.1 GCA_008633435.1 Candidatus Desulfobulbus rimicarensis
AACATTGTAACTATTTGTAATCAATCGTTATTGTTTTCGCAACTCGCAAAATTGGGTTAGGATTCGATCAATATGATCAACAGCAATTGTCCAACAGAAAACAAGCAGAGGAAGTCCACCAGCAGAACACGCAAAGAAGACTGCCGCCAGGCAGAGCCAGTACCAATATTTTAGTTAGCAGGCGTCTGGCCCTAAATGAGGATTTTGTTCGAGGTCAGGTAAGCGACCGACGGGAGACTCCGAGGACTGCAAAAAAAGTGCTGGTCGATATTCCTTGAATAATTTTTCGTACAACGCTGAAATCGAAGGGCTCATTGAGCCAGCCACAAAAAGCTATGATAGTTGGTCGCTGCGGCGTGGCAAGATCACAGGCGCTGCGACTTTCGGATAAACCAGCATTCCCGGCGCACCGGACACAACAAAGGATGAAACAGAAGCCCGGAATGTAGATTTGCAGTGATAAAGCCGCAGGAAAAAACTCACTCTGTCTTCTGTCCTCTGGTTTCTGTCTTCTGTTACGGATAAACGTCAGCTGGAGACACTGAGGAGCAAGGGAAAACGCGCATATTAACCATATGTGAACTTTTTTCATCTCCTGCATGCAGAGATCGCACAGGATAAGCACGTTTAGGAGACTTCGAATGGCAATTCTTAGAGGCAGCTATAGTATATTACGAGATCAAAAGACAAAGCTCCAAGCGTTGCAATTGCATGGTCAGGGCCTTAAAAAAGCTGCCTGGATCTGGCAAAATACCAATTATTTTACCCCCGAAAGAGATGAGACATAAGTAAAGTGAATTTTTTTATCCGCTTTGTTAATGGCTGTCAGATAAACCGAGTCCATGCCACGATGGTCATCTGAACCAAAAGAGATATTCACCCCACCCACGTCGTAACCGGACATAGATTCAAGAGATTTTTTGATGGAATCAGAGGTGACTTTTCCAGAGACAGCAGAGATCGCCTTATGGAGTATCTTGGCGGCTATGTACCCCTCCAGACTAACAAATCCATATTCTCCGTCGTCAAGATCCTGCTGATATTCTGAAACAACGGGAATTGAAGAATCCCATGGATTGGGAACAACTTGACTGACAAAAACATTATCTGTCTTTTTCAATCTTTTGGCCAACCCCAGAGAACCAACAAACGAGATATTTATTACAGGGCCTTGAAAGCCAAGTTCACGCCACCTGTTAATCGCTGCAGCGCATGGTCTATAGGCTCCCACAAGGATCACCGCCTCTGCACCGACACCCTTTACCTGACGAACGCCCTGCCCGACCGAGACAGTATTCCTCCGGTAATTGGGAACACTTCGCCAGAATTTTCTCCAATCATTTTTCGGTGCAGCAGCAGCGGGAATCTCAGGAACTGCAGGAATAATATGCACGCCATCGACAACTTGTACTGCTCGTACAGCTCCACGTATCCCAGCCAGGCCAAAGGCATCTCGCTGGACGAAAAGCCCAATCTTACTGATCCCCAAATCTTCTTTTAAGCGACGCACCATATTTTCAATTTCAGCGTTATAACTGTCACGAACAGAAAAGGAATGGGGATTTGTTTTTGTATCACTTAAAAAGGAGGCTCCGGTAAAGGCTCCGAAAAAGATTTTTTTATGCAGGGTGGCGATGGGGACGGCCACCTTGGACGTGGGGGTTCCCACATAGCCAAAAAGGGCATCAACGCCCTGTTTAATAAATGTTTCCGTATTACCCCGACACCGTCCCGGCTCGTAACCGTCATCTTTCGTTTTCAGAATAATAGAAGGAGCGTGTTTGTCAAAATACGATTTAGCCCCTTTCTGCATCTCAACCCCGAGAAAGGCTGTTGGGCCGCTCAGGGCGCACGATTGCCCCAGAGTCACAGCTGCCTCTCCACGAGCAGCACACAACAGCAGGACTGGGGACATACAAAGAATACAAGCCAGAATCTTCAATCTTTTCATTGTAATTTATTTTCAAAAAATTAGTAAAAAAGTGAAAAGAGTTCACGAAGATAAAAGACCTTTTCCAGGGAAGGTCTACTCTCAATACAGGCTATGACAGGCTACGTACCCGACAAACACATACTGAGTATTACGAGGAGATGATCCTCGCCGTCACGCCTCGATATGCCAAAATACCGATACTCATGAAAACCCTTTACTTACTGGAATCGAGGTCTTTAAGATCGGCCATCGACACATCAACTACATTTCCTGTAGCAGAACGGGCTTGTTCGCCAATATATTTACCGTTAGCCCATTGCCCTTTTTGCTTTTTTCCATTTCGCAAAACCAGTATTCCATTGCCGTGTTTTTTATTATTTTT
Source organism: Candidatus Desulfobulbus rimicarensis (assembly GCA_008633435.1). Taxonomy (GTDB): domain Bacteria; phylum Desulfobacterota; class Desulfobulbia; order Desulfobulbales; family Desulfobulbaceae; genus Desulfobulbus_C; species Desulfobulbus_C rimicarensis. The sequence continues at coordinate 2,316 of RKSL01000141.1, forward strand.
CCAGCCACCCCGATAGGTGGCCCCTTCAGCATTGGTATATATGCCGTATCCATTCCGCTCATCAGAACGCCACTGCCCCTCATAACGGCCACCGTCAGCCTCTTTATGCACACCTTTTCCATGCCGATTGTCAAAACGCCACTCTCCCGTATACATGCTGCCATCACTTTCTTTGGCACAGCCACGGCCATGGCGTTGTCCTTCGCGCCATTTTCCTTCATACCAGCTGCCATCGGGAAATGACAACTTACCATCCCCTTCCATTTGACCATCTTTCCACTGGCCTTTATACGAAACACCATCAGGAAGACTCAGCACTCCGCGTCCGTCCATCTCTCCACGGCGCCATCCCCCCGAATAAACATTGCCGGAAGAAAAACGATACCTTCCCTGACCATGCTTGAGATTTTTCTTCCATTCTCCCGTATAGGTCTCACCATCAGATGAAGTAAAAACACCTTTACCCGACATACTCCCGGCCACCCACTGACCGGAGTAGCTGTTGCCTTCTTTGTCTGTATACTCTCCGTCGCCGTGCCGAAAGCCCTGGTGCCAGCTTCCTGTATATTTTGCTCCGTCGGCATAGGTAAACTTCCCCTGACCATGTTTTTTATCTCTTTTCCACTGGCCATGATATGTACTTTCATCGGCATATGTATACACCCCATCACCATGGCGAAGATCATCCTGAAATTCACCTTCGTAGCAGTCACCACACGCCAGGAGCAATTTACCTCTGCCCTGTTTTCTGCCCTTTACCCACTCTCCGGTATAACTGCTACCATCGGCAAACGTGTAGCTTCCCTGACCATGGGGCAGGGAATCCTGCCACTCCCCAATGTACTTGCCGCCACTGGCATGAAAATACACTCCATGGCCGCTGCGATGGCCGTTTTCCCAGTTACCGGAATATTTCTCCCCGTTTGAATGGCTCTCTGCCCCCTGGCCATGGCGCTGATCGTTTTGCCAGTTTCCGGAATACCTGCTGCCGTCAGGCTGAGTTAAAACGCCCTGACCATGGCGTTTGTTATCAAGCCACTCTCCCTCATAGCAGGTACCGTCGACAGCAGTGGCAACCCCCTGACCATTTTTCCTACCTGCCAGCCATTCACCGTCATACTGTTCCCTGCCGGGTTGTAAAATGCCATGCCCGTGCCAGTTGTCATCCCGCCACTGTCCTTCATAGCTTCCACCGTCTGGATAACGACACACACCTTTGCCATCCCGCCTGCCTTCCAGCAGCTCACCACTGTATTCGCCGTCATTACTGGTATTACGCTGTTCTGTCATCTGTATCACTACCACCTGGAAAATTTGGTAACCGTTCACCAGCACCCCTGCTTCGTCCGATCAGGTCTCCTCGCAAAGGCGGTGACACCACTTCGCTGTTATAGCTCGTCGCCCTGCTTGAACAAATCAGGGGCATCGGTAAACGGTTATAGATTGGTGTAATATCAAGGCTACAGCTCCCTTGGTGAACGGTTACAAAATTTGAACCATTGAACAGATTGTCGACCTACACGTTGTGGCTCACGCAAAAACAAAATCCTCTTTTAATTTGCTAACAGAAAACAGCAGATGTCAAGTAAAGTTCCCTTATTTTTTCTCCAGTCATGCACGGTTAAGATTAAAAACTCTTTGAGTTCATTTGGTGAGCGGTTATGATATATTCTCTTTTCTTCCAGCGGTATCGTGTGAGTATTTTCTGCAGGAAAACCAGCATGGCTGGGCATAATCGCCAGCCACAACAGATAGCGAAGACTTCGAACCATGAAAGTCCGGAACTGCGGCATGGCAGGCTCCCGGCGGTAATGGCTTGCAAATCACAAAGAATATGGCTCTTAAAAGAATTATCTCCGGTGGCCAGACCGGTGCTGACCGGGCAGCTCTTGATGCTGCTATGGCAAGCTCAATACCCCATGGTGGCTGGGTTCCCCAGGGAAGAATGGCAGAAGACGGTAGTATTCCAGGCCATTATCAGCTGCAGGAATTGTCCTCTGCAAAATATCGGGATCGTACTGAAAAAAATATTCTGGAAAGTGACGGCACGGTCATTTTTTCCTACGAAGAACTGACCGGCGGCAGCGCACTCACCGAGGCTCTGGCCATTCGCCATGACAAGCCCTGCCTGTGGCTGAACATGGCGGAAATAACCGCGCCAAAAGCCCTTCTGGCACTCCGCAACTGGATAGCTGAACATGGTATTGCAATCATGAATGTTGCAGGCCCAAGAAAAAGCAGCGAACCACATATTTACCAAACCGTATACAAAATACTCTGCACCCTGTGCCGGGAAGAGAAATGAGTAACCATACCCTCGAAACCACGCCCCATCTGTATCAGTCTAACCGGCTTGAGATTCTGCTGGCCGCATTTTGCGAGTTGCTGGCAACTCCTCAACCCGATCCGCTTGCCCCGGAGATCGTTATTGTCCAGAATCCGGGCATGGGACGTTGGCTGTCCCAGCAGATAGCCCTGCAAACCGGAATTTCAGCCAATCTTTCCTTTCCCTTACCCGCTTCCTTCTTCTGGGAGATCTTTACAGCAACTCTGGGCGATCTCCCGGAGCTGAGTGCATTTGAACGCGACACTATGCTCTGGCGAGTCGCAGGCGAGCTGGGCACTCTATTCGACCACAGATCCATGACCAGCATTAAAAGCTATCTTAACGACGACCAGGATGGCACCAAAAAATTCCAGCTGGCTGAAAAAATCACAGAAACCTTTGACCAGTATCTAGTCTACCGTCCGAAGATGCTGCTCAACTGGGAACGGGGGCAGGATAACCACTGGCAGGCCATCCTCTGGCGCAGGCTCTGCGAGCAGAATTCCGCGCACAGGGCCACCCTGCTTAAACAATTCTTTGACCAGGGAACCGCAGGAAAACTGCATACCGCAAACCTGCCCGTCCGTATTTCCTTATTTGGCATCAACTCCCTTGCCCCGACCTATCTTGCAGTGCTCAAGGTGCTGGCGCCTTTTGTCCGGATACATATTTTCCATTTAAGCCCCTGCAAGCAAGCCTGGGATGACATCCTGCCCCGGCGCCTGCTGGCCATAAAACGCCGCACCTGGCGCCAACAGAACATTGATGACCTCAGCAGCTATTTCACCTCAGGTAACCCGTTGCTTGCCTCCATGGGAGCAACCGGACAGGAATTTTTTTCTCTACTCATGGAGATGGAGCTGAACGGTACAGAGACATCTCTGTATGCCCCGCCAGACTCCCCCACCCTGCTGGGAAAAATCCAGTCAGATATACTCGAGCTGGCAGACCGGACAGCAGCAACACAGCCACAAAACTTTACCCCGGACAATTCCATCCATTTTCATTGCTGCCATAGCCGGATGCGTGAAATACAAGTGCTCCACGACCGGCTGCTCGACCTCTTTGCTGCAGACTCCTCATTGCAGCCGGCAGATATTCTGGTCATGGCTCCTGATATTGGTCAATACGCCCCTTATGTCAACGGGGTTTTTGCTGCCGCAGAACCTCATATGCGCATCAGCTGGTCCATTGCTGACCAGCATCCCGGCACAGAACAGCCGGTAATTGACGGGTTCCTGACGCTGCTTGAACTCCTGACCAGCCGGTTCACCGCCCCGGAAGTGATGGCTTTTCTGGAAAACCCGGCAGTGCTGCATTCGTTTGCCCTGCATGAAGACGACATCCCTGAGTTACGGGCATTTATCCGCAAGGCCGGAATCAGATTCGGGCTTGATGATGACCTCACCCCTTCTGCCTGTCATGCCCAGGCTCCCACCTGGCGTTTTGGCATAAACCGACTGCTGATGGGCTATTGCACCGGCAAGCTGGATGAACCCTGCCTGGATATCCTTCCCTGCGCCACCGGGCATAACACCATCACCTCCTGGCTTGGCAACCTGACGGATTTCCTCCAGACCCTGCACAGGCTGGCTGTCCGTTGCCAAACCCCGCATACTCCGGAAAGGTGGCAGGAAATACTGCTCAACCTGGTTACTGATTTTTTCGCCACGTCCGGCAGAAATGAAGACCAGGACGCCCTGATCAATCTCCGGGAAAAAATTACTGACTTTGCTCACCATTGCCACAACGCCGATTACACAGCCCCGCTCCCGTTTACGGTGGTGCGGCACCATTTCAACACACTCCTTGCCCAACCTGGCGGAGGACACGCCTTTCTTGCTGGCAAAGTCACCTTCTGCAACATGGTGCCCATGCGCTCCATCCCCTTTAAAGTGATATGGCTGCTCGGTATGAACGACAAAGACTACCCGCGAAACCAGCGTCCGCCTGCCTTTGACCTGATTGGCCAGAAACCAGAGCTCGGGGATCGCAGTCGGCGTGATGATGACCGGTATCTCTTTCTCGAATCCCTGCTCTCTGCCCGCAACCATCTGGTCATTTCCTGGTTGGGCCGGGATCAACAGACAAACCAGCCGTTACCGCCCTCTGTGGTCGTGGCCGAACTGCATGACTACCTGGATCGTGGCTGGCTGCCGCACGAGGAACAATCAACAAACTGCGATCTGCTGACAACTGTTCATCCACTCCAGCCTTTCAGCCCGAAAAACTTTTCCCCGGGGGCATCAGGTAAAAGCTATGCCCGCCTTTGGCTCCCCACTCCGTGCGACCGGGAAAAATTACCATTCTGTCCGACTCCGCTACCTGCTTCATCGCAGTGCCCGACAACGATCAGCCTGGCCAGTCTATGCCGTTTCTGGAATCATCCCGTGAAATATTTTTTGCTGAACAGGCTTGGCCTGAACCTCTATTTTATGGAAGAAAACCTGCCGGAAAGCGAACTCTTTACCCTTGACCATCTACAGAGTTACCAGGTCAATGAAAAGATCCTGCCCCGGGTCATTGCCGGAACCATGTCAGATGGTGTGTTTGCCCGGCTCCAGGCCGAAGGAGAATTCCCGATCGCAGGATCTGGAAAAATCGTCCAAAAACAGATTATTACACAGGCCGAAGAGTTGTGTGAAAAAGTCAGCCTCCTACTCACGTCCCGACTGGAACCTGTACCCTTTGAGGTGAATGTCGCTGGTTATACCGTCACCGGCGAATTGTCATCACTGGACAACAGGGGTTGTATCAGTTTCAGATCAGCCCAATGTAACGGCAAAGATATTCTTAATCTCTGGATTCATCACCTGATCCTGAACCTTATCCGCCCCCGGGGAGTCGACCTTGTTTCCTTCCATGTCGGCAAGGACAAGATATTGAGCTTTCCTCCGATTGACCAGCCCGAACACCATCTTGAGCCATTACTGCGCTCCTTTCAACAGGGGCAGCAGGAGCCGCTCCATTTTTATCCCAAAACCAGTTATGCCTGGGCATCAGCAAAAGAGGAGCAGCGCATGAGCAAGGCAAAAACCTCCTGGTTTTCCCATGCCGCCTATAATGGCCACGGTGAAGAAGACGACCTGGCCTACAGTATTGGTTTACGTGGCCAGAACCCGCTTGACCTCTGTTTTACCCAACTGGCCATGGTGTTTTTCCCCATCCTTGAAGCCATGGAGGAAAACAATGGAACCGCTTAAACCCAATACAGTTGCTCTTAAGGGGCAAATTCTGATAGAGGCCAGCGCAGGCACCGGCAAGACCTACACCATTGCCCATCTCTACCTGCGCCTGCTCCTGGAAAAGGGCTTTAGTGTAGATCAGATTCTGGTGGTCACCTTTACCGAGGCCGCCACAGAAGAGCTGCGTGAACGGCTGCGCCTGCGGGTTCGCCAGGCACTTGATGTTTTCAAAGATCACACCACTGACGACAAGCTCCTCCACTCTCTCACTCATTTCGGGATTGCACCGGATACTGCAATTATCCTGCTACAGGACGCCCTGACCCGAATGGACGAAGCAGCCATTTACACAATCCACTCCTTTTGCCATCGTATGCTGCAGGAGCATGCCTTTGAATCGGGCGTACCTTTTTCCATGGAACTGCTGGAAAGCGAGCATCTGCTTCGCCGACAGATTATGGAGGATTTCTGGAGACAGAAATTTTATCCTCTTCCGGAAGAAGAACTGGTCTGGATCACCCGGCAATGGCCAAGCCCGGAGGCACTGTTGAACAAACTGGGCCAGCATCTCAACCGTGAAGGTGTTGTCTGTCTGCCCAAGGTCACCCCTGAAGAGCTGGAGAGACTCAAACAGGAATTTGCTCATCACTTCAAGCAATTACAAAATAGCTGGCAACAGAGTGGCTCGGCAATAACAACGCTGCTGGTGAATGCGGCAGCCAGTGAAGTTTTCAAAAAGAATTTTAAAAAATACCAGCCCCAGACACTCCGAGCCACTGCAAAATTACTGGACGATTTCTTTATTACACCCAATCCGTCATATGATCTCCCTGAAAATTTTGAGCTTTATACCAGCACCAAAATAAGCAAGGCAGTGCTCAAGGCAAAACAGTCGATGGGGCCAAGCCACCCGTTTTTTGAGCTGGCTGAACGATTCATGGAGACCCTTCAGCAGATTATTCAAATCTGGTCGTGTGTTATCCTGCAATCGGCAAGAGCTTTTCTTGAGGAAGAACTGCACACCCGTAAACAGCGACGCAACCAGTTTTCCTTTGACGATCTGCTCACCCAAATGGATCAGGCCTTGCATCCAAAAGGGAAGAATAACTTTGCCCGGACTATCAGCCAAAAATTTCCAGCTATTCTGGTTGATGAATTTCAGGATACTGACCCGCTCCAATACCGTATTTTTTCAACCATCCACCCGAAAGAAAATGATGGCACACAGGATCACTGCCTGTTTCTCATCGGCGACCCTAAACAGGCTATTTATGCGTTCCGGGGGGCAGACATCTTCACCTACCTGCAGGCAAAAAAACATACCTGCCCGGAAAATCAGTGGACTTTACGAGTCAATTACCGATCAACCCAGGCAATGGTCAACGCTGTGAACTGGCTCTTTGACCGGGACAACGCCTTTATTCTCGACACAAAAAATCTTGATTTTGTTCCGGGTGAGTCTGCACAAAACACCGGCATAGATTTACTGCGCGTTGACGACACTGACCTGGAACCTCTGCAATGCCTTGTCCTGCTCCCCACTACAGCAAAGCAAAAAATCAACAAACAGGAAGCCAGTGAAAACGCAGCCGGATTCAGTGCCCACGAGATTGCCGGACTGCTTAATGCTGGAGCAGAAAACAAAGCCAGCTTTAATGGCAAGCCCCTTTGTGCCGGTGACATCGCTGTTCTGGTGCGCACCCATAAACAGGCAGACACCATGCGCAGGGCATTACAGGCGCTGGGGATATGCAGTGTCTACTTAAGTCAGGATTCTGTATTTGCCACTGAGCAGGCACAACAGATCGCAGCCCTGCTCAGTGCCCTTGCCAACCCGACCAGCAGTGGCCTGGTGCAGGCCGCACTGGCCACTGAGCTCTTTGGTTATACGGCAGCACAACTCGACCAACTGCAACACAATGAAAACCAGTGGGAAGAGATCATGGCGGCCATGAGCAACTCCCTGCACATCTGTCGGCAAAAGGGTTTTTTTACTCTGTTTCAACAACTGCTGGCCAACACCAATATGGTGGGCAGGCTGGTGAACAGCATTGATGGCGAGCGCAAACTGACAAACTTCCTGCAACTGGCAGATCTTCTCCAGGAGGCGGGGCACAACACACACAATCCCGAGCAGCTCTGTCGTTGGCTGTTTGAGCAAATGCAGGACACAGACACACCAACAGACCGTAAACAGCTACGGCTGGAAAGCGATGAACATTTAATTAAAATAGTGACCATCCACAAGTCCAAAGGCATGGAATATCCAGTGGTTTTCCTCCCCTTTCTTTGGTCTGCCAGACCATGTAAAAAAAATGAACCACTGGCCTTTCACCCCCGCCACTCACCAGATAAACTCCACCTGGATCTTGGCACCGGCGATCCAGACAACTTCAAGCAGGCAGATGCCGAACGGCTTGCCGAAGAGATGCGCCTGCTCTATGTCGCTGTTACCCGCGCAAAATACTGCTGTTATTTCTGCTGGGGACAAATTAATCAGATGGAGCAGAGCGCACTGTATACGTTGCTTGACAAACCAGCTAAAAACCACAAGGAAGTCTTGTCCGACAACAGCATTTTCAGTCCTTCGCCGCTGCCGGGAATCCTTGCGGTGCAGACTCAGCAGTACGGAGCTGAGAATCGTCCCATTTTCCAGGAACAGCCTGAGCAAAATCTTGAGCCCGCCCATTTCCAGGCCTCCCTGGATACCGACTGGCAGATCAGCAGTTATTCGAGATTGCTCAGTAACCAGGGCCATACTCAGGAGCGTCCGGATTACGATCAGCTTATTGCGCAGAACGATCAAACAGCCTCACCCGATGCTTTTGGATTCCCCAGGGGAGCTGCAGCAGGCACCTGCCTGCATACCATTTTTGAACAGATAGATTTTGCCAACCCTGCAGATCATGAACAGATAATCTCCACACAGCTTCAGCATGCAGGCTATGAGGATTCCTGGATAAAGGTGGTCTACGCCTGGATTCAGGATATCCTGCGCACCGAGCTGCACAAGGGATTTACCCTGAACAGCCTCCCTGCTGCTGACCGGGTCAATGAGATGTCGTTTTATTTCCCACTCAACTCGGTTGATCTGCACAGCTTTAACCAGGTGCTTAACAGCTTCTCCCACGCCTCACTGCCCCAGGAACAGGGCAAACTCAAAGGACTTATGGTGGGGTTTATTGATCTGGTGTTCAGGTTTAAGGGCAAATATTACCTGGCAGATTACAAATCAAACCACCTGGGCAGCACGGCTGCAGATTATCTCCCTCAACAGCTGCAGAACGCCATGCTGGAGCACCGCTACGACCTCCAGTACCTGATCTACTCACTGGCGCTGCACCGCTTTCTCAAACAACGGATAGCCGATTATTCCTATGACGACCATTTCGGTGGCATTTTCTATCTCTTCCTGAGAGGAATCCATCCTGCCCATGAGCCGGGAACCGGCATTTTTACTGCCCGGCCTGTTCAGGAACTCATCAGTCGGCTCGATCAATGCTGCGCCAACATGTCCTGAAACAGACGGCCATACAACAGTGAGGACTTCCGGTTATATACCTTGTCGCAAAGCACTGGACTGTAGAGTGAAAAACAGTAGACCAGGAGCAACCTGATCACACCGAAGACGACTTGTGTTGATTGTTTGAATCTGATGGAAACTCTAAGGTAACGGGGATATCTGAGAGGATGGGATTTTACAACCCGGTATGACCCAAGGGTGTTTTTTCCGAAAATGGCAAAAACACCCTTGAGAGACATGGTGCTCAATCAGTATTTAAATAGAAGCGTCTACTTTACCTACAGCTGCCTTAATGGCTTCCTGACACTTAGGAGTAATTTTGTCAATATTCTGGTAATAGCATGTAATAATTCTGCCTTTACCTTTTTTTACGTCACCACACACACCTTTTCTATCTTGTACAGGATCACAGCTTTTTTTAATGTTTTCAACAACAGAATGGATCATCTCGGCGCAAGTTTTGTTGGAAAGTTGGCCCATGGGCATATCTCCAGTTCTCTGCTGAATACGAATACAAACCATCCGTTCAGCTCCACTTTTTCCGGCACAGAATTTGGCCGCATCTGCAGTGCAATCTCCTGCATAAACGTTCGCAGTCATTAACAGTGCGGATACAACGATTAATAAGAGTGTTTTCATGGTACTTCTCCTTTTTGAATTACCCCATGGATGGGAGTGATCTGACAAGTGAAGTGATTAAACTCTAATATTGGTAAGTGGTTCAAAACAAGGTAAACGGAGATGAACGCAGTCCGATCAAATCCGGGTGTCATTGCTCAGAGCGACTTTTTTGGCGTCAAGTCAAGTCGCAGCAAAAAAGATCTCTCAGCGGAGACAACCTATCCGCTAACTATTTGATAATAAGTACAAAACAGGAAGACAAAAGTCAAGTAATATTCCGCAGATACGCCCAAACCCTTACGCAGCAAGGCTTTCCAATGCCTTGATCCATCAATTTCATGGACAGGAAGGAGAAATTCAGGATATTGGCAATGGTGACCAAACCACGTATAATTCACAAATCCGGAGTCATAACAATACATTGTCGCTCAACAGGAACAGCAAAAGATGCTCTGTTCGTCAGCAAATCCTTGGCAGTGGATCTCCGGAAAGGGGTTCGACCAGCCTGTTGCCACCGGAGAGGGTAGTCAGGACAACCCGACCGGGGTGTTTATTCGATATTTTGCCGATGATTGCGCTTTCCCCCGCCTCTTGCACTGAACGCATGGTGGTAAGTATCTCTTCTGCCTTATCAGGGCCAACAATGACCAGGCATTTCCCTTCATTGGCCAGATACAGAGGATCAAGCCCCATGAGTTCGCAGGCGGCTCGCACTTCGGATTTCATTGGGATGTTGTCTTCTTCAATTTCAATACAAAGGTTGGTGGCTCTGGCGATTTCGCTCAGGCTGGTACCAAGACCACCCCGGGTGGGATCGCGCATGGTGTGAATTGCAGCGCCAAACCGGGAAATAATGGCACGGGTTACAAAGTGGAGCGGTCGGGTGTCACTTTCCACCCGACCACCTATCCGCAACCCTTCTCGGCTGGTCAAAATGGTCATACCGTGATCAGCCAGAGTGCCGGAGAGCAGAATTACATCACCTGCACAGGCCTGGCTTGTGGAAATATCCACACCCTCTTCCACCACACCGATCCCAGACGTATTAATAAATATTTTATCTGCCTTGCCAACCGGTACCACCTTGGTATCCCCGGTGACAATTGGCACTCCGGCGTAATCTGCTGCCCGGGCAATGGCCATGATGATTTCTTCCAGCAGCTCAAGGGGCAAGCCTTCCTCAAGAATTACGCCAAGACTCAGACAGAGTGGTTGTGCACCACGCATGGCAAGATCATTAATGGTGCCGTTCACGGCCAGCTCTCCGATATTACCTCCGGGAAACACAACCGGGTCAACCACATAGGAATCTGTTGAAAAAGCCAGCCTGCCGTGTTGTTCTGCCAGTACGGCAGCATCTTCAAGCTGGTGTAAAAGCGGGTTTTGGAGATATTGAAGAAACAGGCTGCTGATGAGCTCCTGGCTGGCCAGCCCTCCGCTGCCATGATCAAGAAGGATGCAGTTGTTTTGGTTCTTCATTGGTTGTCTCTATTCAGGATTGAAAGTATCAGTATCTGTGAGTCCACCATAGCGGTGCCAGGCTGCGCAGGTGCCTTCGCTAGAGACCATGCACGGGCCGACCGGACTTGCCGGAACGCAGCGTGTGCCAAATAACGGGCAATCTGCAGGCTGACAAATACCTTTTAATATTTCACCACAACGGCAGCCTGGTGGTTCAGGTGCATCGGTTACGGTAATGTCCAGCCTGCGGGTTACGTCAAAACCGGCAAATTCCCGACGCAGGGCTAGACCGCTCAGGCTGATCTCACCCAGCCCGCGCCAGTGGGCATCCACAGGCTCAAACACCGTGGCCGCAAGTTCCTGTGCCCTGCGGTTGCCCTGTTCGCTAACCACTCTACCATAACAATTTTCAACGCATTGCCTGCCCGACTGCACCTGTTTGACCAGGGCAATAACCGCCTGAAGAATATCGGTGGGCTCAAACCCGGCAACCGCACAGGCAAGTCCGTAATCCTGCACCAGAAAATTGTACATTGCCGCACCAGTCATTATGGAGACATGACCGGGGCAGAGCAGGCCATCGAGTTGCAGAGCCGGATCCTGAAGAAGAACCCGAAGCGGCGGCGGCATAATTTTATTGGCCGGAAAAACAGCAAAATTGGCCAGGCCGATGTTTTTGGCCGCAAGGATGGTTGCGGCAATGGTCGGGGTGGTGGTTTCAAAGCCCACACTCAAAAAAACCACCAGCTTATTCGGATTTTTCCGGGCAAGGGCAAGCCCGTCCATGGGCGAATACACAATCTCAACCTCTGCTCCGGCCGCCCTGGCATCGGCAAGAGAGCCCTGCCTGCCCGGCACCCGTATCATATCACCAAAGGTGGTGATCATCACATCTGGAAGCCGGGAAAGGTCTATAAAGGCATCAATGACACCAGCCGGGGTCACGCATACCGGACAGCCGGGGCCGGAGACCAGCTCGACCTGACGGGGCAGCATATTGCGAATCCCATGCCGGAAAATTGACATGGTGTGAGTGCCGCAGACCTCCATAATGCGTACCGGAGTATGGGTAATCTCGTGCAACTCCTTCCGCAAAACGTCCACCATTTTCCGGCTGCGGTATTCATCCACGTATTTCACGATGAGCCGCCCTCTGGAATGTCTTCCATCCCGGCTGCCATTTCCCGCATGAGCGACAGATTCTCTTCTGCATCACGTTTATCAAGACAGGTTATGGCAAACCCGGCATGAATGATCAGATAATCGCCAATCACCGGTTCCCGATCAACAAGATCAAGACGAATTTCCTTTTGTATACCATCAGTTTCCACAATGGCAATTTGGGGGTCAAGCAATGTATCGCTGCCACCTTTAAGTTTGATAACCTGCATGGGTATGGCTAAACACATGGTCTTTTACCTTTTTCCTCTGTCTCCATTATTTATGTGCAAGGTTTTCCTGCAACGAGGCAATATAGAGCTGTCCCAGCGCCAGACCGCCATCGTTTACCGGCACCTGTTCTCCGGTATACACCTTCCAACCTTCAGCTTCAAGACGCTCTGTCATCCACCCAAGGAGCAACCTGTTTTGAAAACACCCTCCGCCAAGGACTATTGTGTCGTTTTTTTCTCCCACATCTGCCGCCTGCAGGGCGATCCGGCTGACAACCCTGCAGGTTGCCTCAACCAGCCAGAGATGAAAAATACAACAAAGCTCTGCAACATCTTTTCCCTGTTCCTGCTCTGCCATCAACTTGTGCACCAGCGGCACAAAATCAATAGCTGCCCCCCCGGCACTGCTGTTCTCAACAAAACATGCAACATTATCTGCACTGACTGCTGCTTCACCGGAGTGATCAAACTGCCGGGCCAGGCTCTCCATTTCCATGGCTGCCTGGCCCTCAAAGCTGCACTCATGACGCACTCCGAGCAACGAGGCCACGCCATCAAAAAGACGGCCTACACTGGTGCATATCGGTGCGTTGATATTGCGATCAAGCAGTTGCCATATCTGCTCTGTTTTCGTACTGTCCACAGAATGTTGCCTATAAAATGCCCGGGGTATGCCTGCGGGATCAAGACCAGATTCTTTGGCCAGGGCAATCCCAATCCGCCAGATTTCACGGGTGGCAACATCACCCCCTGGAAGCTGAAACGGACGCAAATATGCAACCCTTGTGCAAGATGACTTGTCAAGCTGGAGGATTTCTCCACCCCAGATCGTCCCGTCAAGACCAAGACCAACACCATCAAAAATCACACCAATCCCGCTTGCAAGGCCATGTTCAGCCATGACCGCTCCGGCATGGGCATGGTGATGCTGTACCTGTTGCAGGGGCAGATCAAGGCTTTTGCCATACCGGGTGCTGAGAAAGTCCGGATGAAGATCACAGGCTACTTTTTGCACTCTAATCCCCAACAGATGCTGAAATTTCTGAATGGTATGTTCAAAAAAATCCAAACTGGCCGCGTTCTTCAGATCGCCAATATGCTGGCTTAAAAAAACCTGTCCCGCTCGGGTAAGAGCAAAACAGTTTTTCATCTCCGCACCGCAGCCAAGCATGGAACCCGGTATACCAGCCACGGCCACAGCACGGGGAACATACCCTCTGGCCCGACGAATCAGCTGTTCCCTGCCCCGGGTAATCCGAGCTACAGAATCATCCTGGCGGGTCATGATTTCCCTATTATGGATGAGGAAAAAATCTGCAATCGTGCCAAGACGGGCCAGGGCTTCATCGTTACCTGTACAGAGCGGTTCACCAGTCGGGTTGCCGGAAGTCATCACCAGAAATTGCGGACATTCAGGCAGAGCAAAGAGCAGATGATGAAGCGGGGTGTAGGGCAGCATAATCCCGATTTCATCAATCCCCGGGGCGATTTCACGGCTCAACACCGTGTTGTCTTTTTTGGGAACAAGCACAATGGGACGCTCAACCGAGCTGAGCAGACGACTGGCAGGCTCGTTAAAGCGACCAATGGTCTTGGCTGCCTTAAGGGACGGCGCCATGAGAGCAAGAGGTTTACCAGGTCTGTTTTTCAGGGATCGCAACCGTTTGACACTGCTGGCATTGGAACCATCGACCACCAGATGAAACCCGCCAAGCCCTTTAACCGCCACAATTTCACCCTGCCCCAACGCCCGGGCGCAACAACGCAGGGATTCGTTACTATCACCACACACCACACTGCCCAGGTTATCGAGCCAGCGCAGCGTCGGGCCACATTGCGGGCAACCATTGGGCTGGGCATGAAAACGACGGTTTGCCGGATCTGCGTACTCCTCAGCACATTGGGCGCACATGGTAAAAGAATCCATGGAGGTATCTGGCCGATCGTAGGGAATTTTCCGGATAATGGACAACCGCGGCCCGCAGTTGGTGCAGTTGGTAAAAGGGTACAAATACCGCCGGTCATCAGGAGAAAAAATTTCCTCCAGACATTCCTGGCAGGTGGCCGCATCCGGGGGAATAAAGGTTGTGTTGGCTGTTAGAGAACTGTCGATAATACAGAAAGAATCGCCTAAAAACATATCTCCAGAGGGCTTAACAACAACCGCATCCACCCGGGCAAGTGGTGGCGCCTCTCTCTTAAGCTGCTGCACCAGCACGTTCACAACACTATCCTTGCCGCCTACGATAATCTCAACCCCCCTGCCACTGTTGGCCACAGTCCCGACCAAACCAAGTTTCCAGGCACAACTATAAACAAAGGGACGAAACCCCACCCCCTGCACAAGACCTTTAACGGTTATTGTCACTGTTTTGCTGTATGTTGGACTCACATTTCATACCTGCATACTTTCGACTGAATACATTCTAAAATTCTTCATCCTGACGTAAAATAGAATACCCTTCAAACGTTTGCTCATAGGCAGCACAATTTGCGAACCAGATCAAAACGTAGAAAAACATATCAGATCCTCCCTCTTTGAACTAAGGGAATCTGATAAGGCAAGAATTGCTAAGAGGTCATAACCAGGGCCATCTGGTGTAAGTATATTTTTTTAGCCATTAAGAACGAGGTAATCTCCGCCCTTAATACATATTGGCAAAGCATTAGTTAAAGCTCCTGCAACAATCCGCCTTGCTCTTCCCAAAATTCTGGAAAGAGTTGGCCCGCTTATACCCATCATCTCTGCAGCCTGTTTCTGGCTCAATCCTTCCCAGTCGACCAAACGCAACGCCTCAAATCCATCCAGGGGTAAGCTGGTTGCCATCCCAGGTTCGACATGTATGTTTTTAGGTAAAAAAGTATCGCTTTTGGGCCAATGCTGCACCTTTCTAATCTTCTTTCTATTTCCCATCTCTACCTCCAGATGTGACTCTTTCATATATTAACAAAATCCCCAATCCGGTATGGTGAGCTAGGGGATACAACTTTCACTTACGAAGCCCTTACAATGCCTGTTCCTTACAGTAAATGCTGTCACAGGGATATTTTGAATGCAAAATCACCCCGAACATACCCATCCGGCCCAGTAACAGGTCAATTGCCTCTTGTACTTTCCCCTGCAGGCATGCAGACAAACCAATCCGTACAGACACATCATCAGGAACCACAGTAATCATCTCAACAAAATCAGGTCCTGTACCTCGTAAACGACAAAGTTCCAGAATTTCCATTAATCCAACCTGATGTGGAGACAATCTGCTCTGCAGATTGCCTCCACATAATGATTGCGCACTGAACCAGTGAATCGAACCAGGTTCATCATCAAGCTGAACAGCATCAAAAATATACAGAGCGTCCAAATCATCAATAAACGGAGACAGAAACAGGGCAGATGTGCCTCCATCAAGAATCTGAACATTGTCAGGTATTGCATATTGCCGCTCCAGGTGTTCAACACAACAGGGGCCAAAACCATCATCACCAAGCAATGTATTGCCTACACCAAGAATCCCTATACGATCCATTATTTGCCTCTAGAGTTATAGGACTTTAATTGTTGAAAATTCCTCTCCATGAGGATCAAGCATATGGACAGCACAAGCCATGCAGGGGTCAAATGAATGAATCGTACGAAGAACCTCTAATGGCTTTTCAGGATCAACAACAGGATTACCAACCAAACAGCGTTCGTAATACCCTGGTTCATCGTTGGTTCCTCTTGGACCTGCCAGCCAGGTTGAAGGAACCACAGCCTGATAATTTCTTATTTTTCCATTTTCGATGACCACCCAATGGGAAAGTGTACCTCGTGGCGCCTCATGCATACCGACGCCCCGGATTTCACCCTCTGGAAAATGCGGTTCATTAAAGGTGGAAACATCTCCGGATTCTATATTATTGATCAACCCATCCCATTGCTCGAGCATGGCGTCATGAACCACTGCTGCCCGGATACACCTTGAGACATGCCGCCCCATGGTCGATGGCAGCATTTCAATATTCTGCCTATGCGAACCGATAGAGTTCATCAGTGCAAGCATCCGTTGAGTATGCTCAATGGCTGGTTTATGTTTGGCTGCATTCATTGCCAAAACAGATGCAACTGGGCCAACTTCTGCCGGTTCATTTAAAAAAGAAGGTGATTTCACCCAGGAATATTTGCCATCTGTATCACTCTCACTAAATTCGGGCTCTGTCTCCTCAACATAAGGGTGACGAGTCCAGTCACCTGTATAAAAAGAATGCTTCACACTTTCTTTGACATTTTCAGAAAAAAACGGATCGCTATAAGTACTTATCCTTCTGAACTCATCAGTTTTACCAAGCTTAAGATACCCACCCGGCATGGAAAACTGTTTTCCAGCTGTATCAACAGGCATTTCCATAACCGAAAGATATGTCCCATTCCCCTTCCCATAAGTGCACCACTCAGGATACATTGCGGCAATGGTTGCTACATCAATCATGTAAACCTGCTCAATAAAATCACGCATTTCATCCATCAGGGTTTTAATGTAAAAGAGACGCTCCATCGTCAGAGTTGCTGGACTATCAAGGTTGATTGGATTTGCCACGCCACCCACAGCCAGGTTTTGAATATGAGGAGTTTTAGAGCCGAGGATTGTGACGACTTTATTAATCTTTCGCTGATAATTCAGC
>RKSL01000142.1 GCA_008633435.1 Candidatus Desulfobulbus rimicarensis
CGGTGGTGGTTTTATCCGGAGGGGAACCTCTGCTCAGAAAAGATGTCTTTGATATTGCCTCTTATGGTAGCGGGCTTGGCCTGCGAATGTGCCTGGCAACCAATGGCACCCTGGTGACAGAAGAGATCTGCCTGAAGATTAAAGATTCGGGTATACAAATGGTTTCGCTCAGTCTTGATGGAGCCGATGCTGTTGTGCACGACGATTTTCGTAACCAGCCGGGTGCTTTTGACGCAACCATGAAGGCTATTGAACTGTTTAATGCGCATGAAATTCCATTTTTGGTCAATTCATCGTTTACCAGGCGTAATAAAAATGAAGCGCCAAAGATCTATGAACTTGTTAAAAATCTGGGGGCAACTGCCTGGTATCTGTTTATGATTGTCCCCACCGGTCGTGGCGAGGATATCATGGCAGAGTTGATTCCTGAGTCAGAGTATGAGGATATTCTCAACTGGCATTATGATATGGAAAAAGATGAATCAGCCATGTTGGTTCGGCCCACCTGCGCACCCCAGTATTATCGTATTGTCTTGCAGCGAGCCAAGGCTGATGGAGAAAAATTTAAACGGAGAACACTTAAATTCTCCACGGGCGGTTCCAAAGGATGTCTGGCCGGACAGTTAATCTGCTTGATTGATGTGGATGGCAATGTACTACCCTGCAGTTATTTTCCCAAGGCAGGGGGGAATATCAGGAAACAGTCGTTTAAGGATATTTGGGAAAACTCTAAACTCTTTCTGGAATTGCGAGATTTCAAGGGCTATAAAGATAACTGTGGCCGATGTGAATATGTGAATGTCTGCGGAGGTTGCCGCGCCCGTGCCTATGCCATGAGTGGCGATTATCTTGCCCAGGAACCTTTTTGTTCATATCAGCCAGGATTGTAGTGCCGTCTTCAACCACTCTGCTCAACTGAGGTGTTTACCACATGAATGATACTTTTCTTAAGGCCTGCCGGGGTGAAAAAACTGACTATACCCCTGTGTGGTTTATGCGTCAGGCAGGGCGATATCTCCCGGAATATCAGGCGGTACGGGGTAAGGTGAGTTTTCTTGAACTCTGCAAGAACCCGGAACTCTGCACAGAAGTTACCTTGCAACCCATCGATATTTTTGGCTTTGATGCAGCTATTTTGTTTTCCGATATTTTAATAGCCATGGAAGCCATGGGGCTCACCCTGGAGTTTCACGAAGGGCGGGGCCCGGTTTTTCCTGATCCAGTGCGATCCCAGGCTGCAGTGGATGCGTTGATAATCCCTGATCCAGAAGAAACCATGCCCTTTGTCATGGAAACTATCAAGTTGCTCCGCAAAGAGCTTAAAGTGCCGTTGATAGGTTTTTCCGGCGCACCGTTTACCCTGGCGACGTACCTTATTGAGGGCGGATCTTCAAAGGTCTTTCTTGAAACAAAGCGCATGGCTTTTCAGGCACCAGAGCTTTACCATAACCTGTTGGATAAAATTACCCGATGTACCAGCCTGTACCTCCAGGCGCAGGCCAGAGCCGGAGCACAGGCGTTGCAGATTTTTGATTCCTGGGCAGGGATCTGGGCACCCGGGGATTTTGAACGTTTTGCTCTACCTTACGTGCAGTCAATAATAACTGATCTGCGCAAAATGACAGATATCCCCATTATCTATTTTGCCAATAATGGCTCCACTTTAATAGACCACTCTAAAAATGCAGGTGCAGACGTACTGGGTCTTGACTGGCGTTTGAACATTGGCGATGCTGTTGATAGAGTGGGGGATCATGCTGTTCAGGGCAACCTTGATCCTATTGCCCTTTTTCTACCACCCGATGAACTTGAAAAGCGCATTAAACAGCTCCTTGTTGATGCATCATCAGCCAAAGGTCATATTTTTAACCTGGGCCATGGTATTTTGCCGCAGACATCTCCTGATCAGGCAAAAATCGCTGTTGATGCCGTGCATCGTTTCAGCAGGAAATAACAGATATGGTGCTTCCTGGGATAGATAAGTGTATTCTGCTCATGGAGGAGCATGGTATGCTCCCCAATATCAGACAGCATTCGCTGGTGGTGGGGCGTATTGCTGATCTGCTTGCAGAGTTGTTGCAGGAGAAGGGTGGTAAGACTCCTTCCCCCAACCGACAGCTTTGCGTGATCGGTGCCTTGCTCCATGATATTGCCAAGACGCCCTGTCTTTCTTCAGGATGCGATCATGCCCGCAAAGGGGCAGAGGTTTGTCGCAGGCTTGGTTATCCTGAGCTTGCAGAAATTGTTGAGCAGCATGTGGTCTTAAAAGATTTTTCATTACAACGTTGCGGTCAGGGCATTTTTTCAGCCAAGGAAATTGTCTATTATGCAGATAAACGGGTGCGTCATGATGAAATTGTCAGCCTTGAAGAACGGCTGGAGTATATACTGCATAATTATGGCCAAAACGATCCTGACCTGCACCGATTAATTCGGGAAAATTTCAGCCAATGCGTCCGTTTGGAACAGTGTTTGTTTGACTGTTTTGATTTTTCGCCGGATCAACTGGCAGACCAGGTAGCAGGGCGACATTGCTGTATGGAATATTTGTGTTGAAATTTTGTATTCCCCTGGTCTATTTTTAAGGTAACCTGTATATTTTTACTTTGTCCTGGGCGTCACTGGTCAATCCGGTTTAATAGTCTGAGGCAGAAAAAGAGTGAGAAAAACATGAAATCATTCAACTGGATAGCGTCATACCCGCACTGTGTGACGGTTTGTGATGTGGAAGGGAAAATAATTGCCATGAACGCTGTTTCCCGTGAAAATTTTAAAAAATATGGCGGAGAAAAGCTCATTGGTTCAAGCCTTTTTGACTGTCATCCAGAAAGTGCCAACACCATAATACGCAAACAACTGGACACAGAGCTCGACAATACCTATATTACCCAGTCCAGCGACAGAAAGCGTCTGATCAGTCAGGTGCCATGGTATGATGGAGACGCGTTTGGCGGGATGGTGGAAACCATTATTGAACTGCCCTTTGATATACCAATAAAAAAACGAGTGTAGACAGAACAGTGAAGCTTTTTTTTATCGGGGTTGGCGAAGCCTGCGACAGCACCCATGGCAATTCTTCAGTCCTTGTGACCACGAGGTGTGGCAGGAAAATTTTACTTGATTGCGGTTTTTCTGTCCCCCGGTATTATTTCCGCTATTTTCCTGAAGGGGATGATCTTGACTATGTCTGGATTTCCCATTTTCATGGCGATCATTTTCTGGGGCTGCCGCTGCTTTTTCTCCGGCTGTGGCAAATGGGACGAACACGGCCTTTGACCATTGTTGGTCAGGAAGGCGTGGAAGATAAAGTCGTACAGGCACTTGAACTTGCCTTTCCAGGGTTTGGTGGGAAAATCAGCTTTCCCCTTGAATTTCATATTGTCACCCCTGGGTATACCTCAACCATTGGCGGGATTGACTGGACAACAACCCTGACCCGTCACTCCCAGCGCAATCTTGGGCTTTTGCTCGATGATGGAGAAAAAACCATGTATTACAGCGGGGATGGCCAGGCCACGAACCAGGTGCAGGATCTTGTGCGAGGTTGTGACTGTATTGTGCATGAGTCGTTTTCCCTGGTTGATACCTTTGCCTATCATGGTTCAATTGGCAGCAGCATGGAACTTGCTGACCGCGCCGGGGTAGCAAAACTGCTGCTGATTCATCTTGACCGAGATGTCAGGGAAAATGATAAAGACGAAATTGACACTCTTGTTCGTCGCCGTCCTGGCACTTTGCTGCCTGTCGCTGGGCATAGTATTGAATTTTGAGAGTTAATGGCGTTGTTGTTTTGTCTCTTTGTTTTTTTCGGCTTCTCTTTTCTGCTCTTCCCAACAGTTATTTATAAGGATCTCATGGGGTTTGAATGCTGATTTGTACTGCATAGCTTTGATTTGTTTTATCCAGTAGCCCAGATAAAGTGAGGAAATGGTATGGTTGTTACAAAAATTAATCAGGTGGAGAATGTTCAAGGTGCCTGGGCTGCGTCGGTGTTCGTCTGGATCAAAGAAAAAATAGACTGCATTGAGCCACTGATCAGAGGCATCGACCACGGCAACACCCAGCAGTTTTTCACCAATTCGATAGCGGATTTCAAAACAGCTGGTTATGGAAGTGATAAAAAAACCACTGTAATAACTCTCAGCACTTGATTGACCTTCAGGAAACCGAACCGTAAGAAATTTGTCGAGCAGGGCAAGGTTTTCATCAGACATGGTCAGGGGCGCAATGCCCACGCGCACATCCCGGTTGTTTTTCCAGACCCGTTTCTGGTTGCGGTTAGCGGAAAAACAGTGCGGTTTGAGACGGATTGGAACGCAGCCTGTGCAGTCAGGGCAGAGCATGGTATACATGCAATTGCCGTTTCTCCGGTAGCCATTTGCAAGAAATACCCCCATGACTTCAGGGGAAAGAGGCCCAAATAACGCCTGATGGTATACGGCCTGCTCTATCAGGCCATAAGGGCAGGAACTGGAGATGTCAATAAAGAACTGTTCCAGTTTCTCCCCTATCTCCGGACAGTTATGTTGAGTGTTTTCGTGGATGGTCATGGTACAGTTATGGTGTCAAGGCAATGGGCTGATGATGAAAAAATATAGACCGGTATACCATACATTATTGCAAGGGGCATCTCTGGTCAATGCACCTCAATATTCTGCCTGTCAGACCAGTCCCTGATCAAGCATTGCATTAACGACTTTAACAAATCCGGCAATGTTTGCCCCAGCCATATAATTGCCCTCAAGTCCATACTCAGTTGCAGCATCAGTGCAGGTGGTGTGAATGGACTTCATTATCTGCCTGAGTCGTTTATCAACCTCTTTTCTGGGCCATGAAAGCCGCATGGAATTTTGTGCCATTTCAAGGCCGGACACGGCAACCCCTCCTGCATTTGCGGCCTTACTCGGGCCATAGAGGATGTTGCTGTCCAGAAAAATATTAATAGCATTCGGAGTAGAAGGCATATTTGCCCCTTCTGCAACCAGTCTAACACCCCCTTTGGCAAGGTTGTCGGCATCACGGGCGTGTATTTCATTTTGGGTGGCACTTGGAAAGGCGCAGTCAGCCTGGTGAGCCCAGAGAGGATTATGATCAAGTTCTGGGGCAGCTTCAGTATAGATTGCCTGTGGGTACTGGTCGCAATATTCCCGAATACGTCCGCGCCGGATATTTTTCAAGTGCTTAACAAAACTGAGTTTTTCAGCATCAATGCCCTCTTCATCAAAGATATACCCGGATGAGTCGGACAGGGTCAGCACCTTGCCTTTCATTTGGATGATCTTTTCTGTAGTGAATTGGGCAACATTACCAGAACCTGAAACAAGACATTTTTTGTCTTCAAGCGAATCACCATGATGAGACAGCATTTCAGCGGCAAAATAGACCACGCCATAGCCTGTTGCCTCTGGCCGGATAAGACTGCCGCCCCAGGCAAGGCTTTTTCCGGTGAGTACACCGGTGAATTCGTTGCGCAATTTTTTATACATACCAAAAAGGTACCCTATTTCTCGAGCGCCAACGCCAATGTCTCCTGCCGGGACATCGGTGTTGGGGCCAATATGACGGGACAACTCTGTCATAAATGCCTGGCAGAACCGCATGACTTCGCCATCTGATCGACCTTTGGGATTAAAGTCTGATCCGCCCTTGCCCCCTCCCATCTGCAGGGTGGTCAGGCTGTTTTTGAACACCTGTTCAAAGGCAAGAAATTTGATAATTGAAAGGGTGACCGAAGGGTGGAAACGGAGCCCGCCTTTATAAGGGCCAATGGCCGAATTCATTTCCACCCGAAAGCCTCGGTTTACATGCACCTGTCCCTGGTCATCCATCCAGGGGACACGAAACATGATGACCCGTTCCGGCTCTGTTATGCGGTCAACAATAGCCTGTTGCCGGTATTCAGGGTTTCTTTCAAGGACAGGTTTCACTGTGTCCATAACTTCAAAGACTGCCTGATGAAATTCCTGCTGTTCAGGGTCGCGTTGAACAAGTCTTTCGAGAATGCTTTCCATGGTGTCTCCTGTATATGTAGGAAATAAAAGTTTGGGGTCAACAACGAGTCATCACTTCTGTTGCAGCATTTTCACGGATACCATGCTGCAGCTTCTGCTTGTGTTCCATCCACCTTGAGATGAATGGGATGGGGCAGGGTGACATGGGTAATATACGTCCCTTGAAAAGAAGTATCCAGGGATAAGAGCCATGTCCAGTTGATGGATTGCAGGGAGTGCTGGTTTTTGGTGGTTGTCATCATGTAGGGAATACCAAGGGAGGTAATATTCTGAAAAAAATGAGTCCCCTGTGAGGCCTCTGCCGGGATACTGCCATCCTGTACTTCGACAATAGCAGCAACTCCGGAAATATCCCCCCACTGTACAGGTATACCCAGCCAGCGGTCAGCAGTGCCCCAACGTCCAGGGCCAATCAGCAGATAAGGCCGCTTGTGGTTGTGGAGTTTTTTATTGCAGAGGCTTATTTCCTGGGCAATCTCAGTTGTGCATGTCCGGTCAAATCGTTTTGGGTCGACAAAAATAATATCGTGGATATGTCTGAAATACCCATGCCCCAGGGCATGGGTAGCATAAAGAAAGGCCTGCTCTTTTTCCTGTCTTGTTATATGTATTTCCTGGTTATTTTCGTCTGATACAATGGGGCGAAGCTGGAGAAAATAAAAAACCGGTGATTGCGAAGCATCCGCAATATCCACTGCAAATTCAATTTCTACTTCACAGCCCATGCCTTCGCGCCCCTGGGCAAGGAGTTGCTTAAGAATTTCTGGTAAAGGGTAGCTCCCGTATTTAAGTATGGGGGCAAAGCTGATCACCTTGGGGCCGGGAAAGTTGCCATCGCGTACCCTGTGTTCTTCGGGGATATAGGTTGAGCTGAGGTAGCGGACAGGGTACTCGTTGTCAGCATTATCTATAGTTCGAAGGATGAGGTTGCTGGTTTCATGGTGTAAACTGGCAGGTGCGGCCATGTCCATACAGTAGAAATTGCGCTGGGTATTTGCCAGCATATCGTCAACTGTTGAAAATTGAGGCAGGTGTTTGGGAAAAGCCGGGGAAAAACGCAGGCTTTGTTTACCCTCGACTACTGTTTTACCAAAGCCAAGTGCCAGGTGGGCAATACCATCCTCAGACTGCATGGGAGGAACCGGATAATAGTTGTACGACAAGGCTACTCCAGAGATCGCAGGGTAGAAATATTGTTGATATTGGCTGCCCGCAACTTGCTGAAGAATGACAGCCATGGAGTCTTGTCTCCTTTGGCCGACAGCCTTTGAAAAGGCGCGGGGACCTTCAAACCATGTTGAGGCGTAGACAAGTTTGATGGCTTCGATCACCTCACGTAAACGGGTAGAAAAATCAGTGGATCTGTTGGCCAGCATATATGTCTGGTACAGTCCTGCGTAAGGTCTGTACCGGGCATCTTCAAGCAGACCTGAAGAACGTATTGAAAGGGGATANNCGGATTTTCTTAAGGTAAACAATGAGGTCGGCCAGGAGCCAGTCAGGCAGTTGCCCGTCGAGAAATTGGCGCTCAATTTCCTGGTCTGACTTTGCAGGATCTGGTGTGAAAGCATTGAGTTGAATGAAATCATCAAAGCCCTGTGAAGTAATGACACATGTTTGAGGTACCCTGATGTGGTTGTCTGCAAAAAGAGACTTGGCCGAAGACCGTTGGGACAGACTTGAAAACATGAAAGCTATCCCCCGGGCTTTTCCACCGAGCGAGCCGTTTCCCATTCGGGTAAAGTCAGTGATTTCTGCATCAAATGTTTCTGCTGAAAATTGGGTGACCACCCCCTGTTGTCGTAGTTTTCGCAAGGTATGGATTTCTGAAATCAGGTATCGCCGCAGTTTTTCACTGTCTGTTATAGACTGAACAATGTCCTTATGAAGTCGGGCTGCAAGAATTATCTCAGCTCTGGCCATCACCCAGTTGGAAAAATGGTTGCAATGGGCATGATAGAGCAGGGAGTCTTTAGGGAGTGTGTGCAGGTGGGCTTCAAAATCACGGAGCGTCGCCGCCTGGCAAAGCTCAAGGCCGTCAGGTGAGCGAAAAACAAAATCACCAAAACCCAGATAATTGAGGAAAAAGCTGTGAAGAGCACTCCGCATGGTATCATTGTCTTTCTCGATAAATACCGCAGGAATCTGTTTTGCCCGTTCACTGTTCACTGACTCTGTACTGAGCATGAGCAGGGGCAGGTCAGTGCTGGCTTTTCTGATCTCTTTGAGCAGATGATGACCGGCAGTGGCATCTATTTTTCCGTGCCGGGGAAAGCGGGCATCTGACATAACGCAAAAGATGTAGGGCTGGAAACGATGAAAAATATCCATGGCCTCTTCAAAAGTCGCGGCAGTAAGTATTTTTGGTCTGGCCCGCATTTTGAGTAACCTATGTTGCTCATTTAAACCATCTTCAATGATTTCCTGTGTTTGCCTGACAACTTCGTTGTAGAGCATGGGGAGAAGTGCAGAGCGGTGGATTGGCGAGTCCTCGACCAGCAGGATAATCCTGACCATGGCCTTTTGGGTATCATTGGAGGCATTGTGACGGTCTTCGGTGTTTTTGACAATTGCCAGCAGGATATCTGAATCACAACACCAGATGTAGGCATCATCAAAACATGTCCCCTGTTTACTGTTGATCATGTCGGCAGCATCGCGTGCAGAATGAGCCAGCAGAATTACCGGAATTTCAGGGGAAAAACGTTTGACCCTGCAGGCAAAGGCGCACCCATCCATCCGGCCCAGACGCGGCATGGTCACAACGAGATCAAAATGAGTTTGTGAAAGCAGATCAAGGGCCTGGTCAACAGATGCTGCCCAGGTAATACGTGGAGGGCGAGAAAGATTCAGCCCCCGGTATTCGTTGATTATACGTGAGGCAAGGGAGTCGTCCTCTTCCATAATATAGGCATCATAGGGGCTGGAAACAAGGAGGATTTCCTGTACCTTAAAGGCCATGAGTTCATGGAATATCTTAAAATGGGGGTCATGCGATGGTAAACTGTGCAGGGGTGAAGGCATGTTATCGGCTGGTAAAGGTTGAAGCTGTATGACCAACTTACCTCATTAGCAGAAAAAATAAACGTCTCTTTCTTTGATAAATGACATAACGAGACGAGTTAGATGCCATTATCAAATTCTGAAGGTCTTGAAGTGGGGCGTCAAAGAAGGGAGAAAATGGCGAGGAAATAGAGAAAACCACGCTCATCAATAAGGTTTCTTTGATGAGCGTGGGAAAAGGCAGGCTGTTAACTCGTCGTGCTGTCCTGCAAAGAATACAAATCTTCCAAAATGATGTTAGCGTAGATATTTTTGAGGCCTTGAGAGCAACGAGCGTGCAAAGGTTGTGTCGGAGGTGATGAAAGCGCTGTGTGGAATGCAAAGTTGCTTGCAGCATCACAAAAACGAGTAACATTTTGTTCCATGACACCAAAGTTTGTGGCAAGAATTGAAGAGATTGAACATGCTGGAAATCTGTCACGTTGCCATCCTGCAGGCAAGGCACCTAAAAATTTCATCCGTGTCCTCTGAACACGATTCCCCTGCACAACTTTCACTTTAACTTGGTCTTTGGGGATACCTGGCCGACCAAAATCAATTACGGTTGTTTGGGAAGCGAGCAATTCAGGGACACCGGATTGGAGGAAAATATCACCAGAGGGGAGAAGGTTTATTACATAATCAGCAGCTTTGAGTTGTTGTTTTGCCTCATCAGGGTTTGAAAGTACAACGCCACCATGTCGTTTAAAGGTCATGTTGACAAGATGTATACCATAACCTCGGGTTGTAAAATGCTTGAGAAGTATTGCGCCGATTTCTCCGCCTCCAAGAACTGCCACAGATAGTTCGAATGGTTTTTTTTCGGCTTGTCTAGCCAGGAAAGATATGGTGTTATCTATACCAAAAATAGTACCGGGTATTCCGTTGAAAAATGGAGCTTTCATGGCAAAACCATGACGCCTTTCCAGAATGGGACCAAGTTGCCCTGCAAATCCGCATCCATTTGCTCCTGAAAATTTCATGGCCCACTGCATCCGAGTTATAATTTTT
>RKSL01000288.1 GCA_008633435.1 Candidatus Desulfobulbus rimicarensis
GACAGGCAAAAAACCAGTGCCAACCAGCTCTTCCCTCATTTTCCTGTTGCCGGACCACTGGTTTTGCGCTGTCCGCGCACTGGTGAAGCAGCCATAGATTTTTCTGGACAGTTGGACGATCTTGAGCTGCTTGATGAATCAAGTCTCTCGAAAAAAAATTGCAGCACAGGGGAATTGCTGGCCAAAAAACTCTCTTCTGATGCCCCTGAGCAAAAGAATTTAGAATGGCCCCGGGCCATGCCGGAGAACAAAGAGGATTTTAATAAACCTGGTTTTTTCCCTCTTGCCGACAACAATCGATATGTCGGGATACTCCACGCCGATATCAATAACCTTGGACTTATTACACGAAAACTGTTTTTTGAATTAAAGGAGCAAAATGTTGACAACACGACATTCATTAAGGAATACAGAAAATTTTCCGACATTATTGACCACACAGTCATCCAGGCAGCAAAGGAAGCAGTTGCTGCTGTCGTGCTGCAGCTCAACAACATAGCAACCGATTACCCCATACGCCCGCTGGTGCTGGCCGGAGACGATACCAGTTTTATCCTCCGTGGTGATATTGCAATACTGTTTACCCAAACATTTCTCGAACAACTGGAAATAATCAGCAAAGACAAACTTGCACAGTTAAACAAGAAATACAAATCACTGCCAGAGCATTTTACAGCCTGTGCGGGCATTGCCTTTGTCAAGGCATCGCAACCTTTTTTTCAGGCATATTGCCTTGCCGAATCTTTATGCCAAACAGCCAAAAAACACTCCACACTTGCACGAACAGGCGCACTCGTTCCCTCAAGTTTGGCCTGGCATCGGGTCACAACCTCTCTTATTGAAGAATATCCAGAAATTCTTGATAAAGAGTTAACGCTGTCTGATGAGGGGAACAAACAACGAATTATCCTTTCCATGAATCCATACTTTCTTGGCGATTCCTCACATACCAAACCACAACTTGATGACCTCCTGGAACTTCAGGACTGGATGCAAAATATCACCAGACAACACAATGGCGCAGTACGGGAACTGCTTGGCCTGTTATATGAAAACAGAGTAACCGCCGAGCAACGATTCCGGCGCTGGAACACCCTGATGACAGACCGACATAAAAATAAGCACAGCGATTTTTTTAGCATTATCAACAGGCTGACTGGACATAAAATCCCTCACCCCATAACAGAAATAAAACTCACCGATCTGATGGTAGGTGGCAAAAAAGGCAGAAAGACCCCTTTGGCCGATGCCCATGCCCTGATTATGGTAGCCAGACAATAAAGGAGAGAAGAGATGAAATACATATTGGAATTTAATCTGCATACCTTCTGGCGAATTGGCACCGGTCGGGGAACGGGCGCAGGACTGGATGAGATCTGCTGCCGTGACAATGATCTTTTGCCAATTATACCGGGAAGAACAGTCAAAGGGTTACTGCGTGATTCCATGCAACGCCTTGAAGCCTGGGGGCAGATCCAGCCGGGAACCACTGACAGGCTATTTGGGAGCAGGACGGGAACAAGGAAAGATTTTGCAGATGATGACGATGCTGGAAATCTCAACAAAAATGTTACCACTGTTGGCCAGATCAGAGTATCCAGTGCAAGACTGGCCGGGGAGCTTCGAAAATACCTGCAATGGCTTCGCCGTGAACAAACAGACGCTTTCCATCTGCTCGCGCAACAACTGTTTACCACCCTGCATTCTACGGCCCTTGAAGATGGTGTGGCCAAAGAGACATCCCTGCGCATTATGGAAGTCGCCATTCCAATGAAGCTGTACAGTGACTTTGCCATACACAACCCGGCAGAAGGTGATATCGAAGCTATAACCTCCGGGCTTTCCCTGCTTCGATCTCTTGGAGCAAGCCGTAATCGTGGCCTTGGCAGAGTCACCGTCACTTTGCAGGAGCAAGACATGAAGGAGGAAAACCATGCCGGATAAACAATTCACCGTAGAACTTATTGATGATGTAATCATCAGCATGAACAGTGCAACCGCCGGTGGGCATCAATGCCTGAACTATCTTCCCGGTTCTGTTTTCCTTGGAGCAATTGCCAGTTATCTGTACAGCAAAAAATCACCAGAGCTTGCCCATCTGATTTTTCACAGTGGTAAAGTCCGTTTCGGCAACGGCCTGCCCGTTGACGATGAAGACCGCACCTGTTATCCGGTGCCAAGAAGCTGGTTTCACGATAAGGAAAATCGTGATCCGTCTCCAGCTGACATAAAAAATCAATTATGGGAGCATTACCCCCCTACCCAGCAACCCAAACAGTTGCGTGGTAACTATATCACGCTTTACAAAAATGTGCCTTTTTTCTCTGTACCCACCCAATACAGAATGAAAACTGCGATTCAACCGGGCACAGGACTGGCCGAGGAGAGTCGCTTATTCGGTTATTCCTCCTTACCAGCCGGTTCCCGTTTCCGTTGTGTACTCTCTGTAGACGACTCCGTGGAAAACGGTGCAGAAATACTTGCAGAGATAACAGATATTCTCTGCACCCGGGATATCCGACTTGGACGATCCCGTTCGGCAGAATTTGGCACAATCAACATCCAACCTGATACAACAGTAGAGCATTTGAATCATTTTGATTCAAATGAATACCGTATTCTCTGGCTGCTCTCTGATTGTGCTTTTGTTGACAAGCTTGGGCTGCCAACTTTATAC
>RKSL01000021.1 GCA_008633435.1 Candidatus Desulfobulbus rimicarensis
ATTCTTCTTTATTGAGGCATCTAAAAATACAGTTTTCTGATTGTATTAGCAGATTATTAGGCATATAATAAAGTTTTAAGGAACTTCACGGTTTTCATGTTTGAGCGGAGTCTACCTCTTGTGCCTACATGAAAAATTGATTTACTGATGTGCTCTAATTGGTCAGATCCACAATTTCTTCTCTTCATGAAGAGGTCTTTTCGAAATGTCATTACTCAACAACCACACCAGCCCGGAGTTGATTGACAAGATCAGCACTATGGTACTTGTCCTTGATGATCAGGGCAGGATAGAGATGATAAATACAGCCGGAAGTGAGCTGCTTGGGTATTCACGCAATGAGTTGCTCGGTAAAGAATGGGTTAGCAGTTTCATTTTGCCCGGAGAGCGTCACGATGTTGCTGGCTTATTTACCCGTATTGTTGCTGGACAGGAAAAAGTACAACCGTATAACCGGAACAGTATTGTCATTCGGGGTGGCGACGAGCGGATATTCAGCTGGCATAATACAGCCCTGACCAACAATAAAGGGAGGGTTGAAGGTATATTAAGCACTGGTGAAGATATCACCCGCCAGGTTCGGGCAGAGGAAGAGCTTCGCCGCAGTGAAGGACGCTATCGTCGCTTTATGGAGCATATCCCTGATGGGTTGTTTATTTTTGAGCGCAGTGGAAAAATTGTTGATGTAAACAGACATGCCTGTAAACGGCTGGGATACAGTCGTCAAGAGCTATTGGGCAGGAATATTGTAGAGATTGATAGTGTGCTCCAGGAAAATAATCTGCAATTTTGTGATCAGGCAAGAGGCGTTAGCAGCGGTCCGATTATTTATGAGGCATTGCACCAGCCCAGGCATGGTGAGCCTTTTCCGGCAGAGGTTATTTTTGATCTTCTTCGCGGAAACGGTACTACTCCTCAATATATCGTTGTGGCTCGAGACAGCAGTGCTCGCCGTGATCAACAACAGCAGTTAAAGGAAAACCGGGATCTGCTCAGAGTGATTATTGATGCAATTCCAGAAATTATTTGTGTGAAAGACGGGCAGGGGAGATGGTTGCTGGCCAATAGGTTTGCTTTACATCTTTATGGCCTTGACGATTTTGATTACCAGGGAAAAACGGATACTGAAATTGGCGAGTTTGCCGTCGCGTTTCAACAATGTTTTCAGCGGTGTATGGAAACTGATGTCCTGGTCTGGCAGAACAAAGAACCGTTGAGCTGGGAGGGAACAATCAGGAACCGGGAAGGTGAAGATCGTCTTTTCGATATGTTTAAAGCCCCGCTGTACAATAAAGATGGCAGGCGTAAGGCTCTGGTAGTCATAGGGCGGGATATAACTGACCAGAAAGCCATTGAGCAGAGGTATAGAAAACTCTTTGAACAATCTCCCCTGGCCTATATTTCTTCGTCATTATCAGGGGAAATTATAGCTGTTAATCAAACTGTCCTTTCTACATTCGGTTATAGCCCGGAGCAGTTAATTGGTAAAAAACTCACCGATTTTTTTACTCCTGCCAGCCGGAAACTGTTTCTTGATCATTATGGCCGTTTTATTAAGGGAGAGTATTTCAGCGGTACTGATTATCAGGTCATAAAAGCAGACGGTAAGGTGGCAACGATAACGGTAACCGCTGCATTGATTAAAAATGATAATGGTGAACCTGTAAATGTGCAAACCATTGCCGTTGATGTAACTGCGCAACGTCAGGTAGAAACCAGAATACAGGAAAGTGAAGAAAAATACCGCTTGCTTTTTGAACGCGCCCCATTGGGATTTGTGCATTATGATACAAATTTTAAAGTGACTGCCTGCAATACGTATTATTGTCGCATGATGGAGGTCAATAAAGAAAAACTCATAGGTTTTGATCTCAATACGTTGCGAGATAAAAAGGTTGTTCCTGTTTTGAAGAAAGCGTTGCTCGGAGAGACGGGCAACTGGATGGGCGAGTATGAGAGCACAATAACCAGGAAAAAATTATTTATCTCATTGAGAACGGCGCCGCTTTATAAGGGGCAGGGCAAGGTGAAGGGTGGGCTGGCCATCATCGTTGACAGGTCGTCACAGAAAAAAGCCGAGGCCGACAAAAAGCTTCTGTTATCAGCCATTGATCAGACAACAGAGACTGTGGTGATCACTGATACTAAGGGCGTTATTGAGTATGTAAATCCCGCCTTTGAACAGGTAACAGGATTTACGGCCTCAGAGGCTCTTGGAAAAACGCCCGGAATTTTAAAGAGTTATCGTCATGATTCAGATTTTTACCGAAAAATGTGGCAAGGGCTTGTGGAAGGTCAGGTATGGAAAGGTAAAATCACGAATAAACGTAAAAACGGGGAATATCTTGAAGAAGATATGACAATTTCTCCTGTTCGAGACCGTGATGGTGTAATCACCAATTATGTGGCTGTTAAGAGGGACATTACCCGTGAGATTACCCTGGAAAAACAACTCCACCAATCGCAGAAAATGGAAGCAATTGGTACTCTGGCTGGTGGTATAGCCCATGATTTTAATAATATTCTCTCTGCTATTTTGGGCTATGCGCAACTCGTTGACATGAAAATGGCCAAGAATGGTCTTGAACGCCGTGATATTCGCCAAATTATTACGGCAGGAAACAGGGCGGCTGATTTAGTCAAACAGATACTGACCTTCAGTCGTAAAGCCGAGGAAGAGTTCAGAGTTGTACAGTTGCAGGGTATTATTAGAGATGCCCTGAAATTATTGCGTTCATCCCTGCCGACAACTATCCAGCTCCGCCAGGTAATCCCACAGGATTGTGGTGCTGTGCGGGCAGATCCGGTACAGATCCATCAGGTGCTGATGAATCTTTGTGCCAATGCAAAACAGGCCATGGATGGTCGACAGGGGGAGCTTGTGGTTCGTCTGGCTGAAGTCAAAAGTGGTGCCGGGGCCTTGTCTGAACAGCCTATTCAACTTGCTCCTGGCAGATGGTTGGAATTACAGGTTTCTGATACCGGAGAGGGGATATCCCCTGACATCCTCCAAAAGATTTTTGATCCTTTTTTTTCAACCAGGAAGAATAAAGGCGGCACCGGGTTGGGGTTGTCGGTTGTTCATGGCATTGTAAAAAACCATGGTGGAGAAATTACTGCTGTCAGTTCTGAAGGGAAAGGGACAACCTTTTACGTGTATCTGCCCATGGTTTCCGGCGAGGATGTTCAAGATGATCCAGAGTGTATCATTCACAAGCCTGCCACAGGAAATGAATCTATTCTGGTGGTGGATGACGAACCATTGCTGGTTGATGTTATGAAGCGGATGCTTACGGGCTGCGGCTATACTGTACACGGTTTTACTGACAGCTCAAAAGCCCTTCAATGGTTTAAACAGCCGGGTAACAGGGTTGATCTTGTGGTAACAGACATGACCATGCCGCAGTTGACAGGTGAGGAGCTGGCAAAGGATATGCTTGCAGTACGACCGGAAATCCCTGTCATCCTCTGTACCGGTTACAGTGAGATAATTGATGCTGAACAGGCAAAGAAGAGTGGTATATCTCGGTTTATCACCAAACCTGTTGAAAACTGGGTGCTTGCCGGGACTATCCGTGAAGTGCTGGATGGTAAAGGGGAGTAACTGCTTACAAGACAACAGAGAATTGTCTGAAAGACGCAGTTCCGGATTATTACATTCTAAACACCAATATCGAAATCCAAAACACTGGAAAATGACAAAATAATCACGAAGAAAACACAACGAACTGATTGTTTCAGGTGAAGTCTGTTGTAGCGTTTACCCCGTCCTGAGAGGCTCTACTCTGTTGGCTGTTTTTTGTCGCCATAGCCGCCCCCTCCTGGCGTGAGCAGTCGGATGGCATCACCGGGCTGGGCGCTGATTTCGTTTTTGCCGCCCAGGTTGATCGTTTTTCCATTGGAATGGATAAACAGATTCTTTCCTGTTTTTCCCGGCTCACCTCCGGCAAGACCGTACGGCGGAAAAACCCGGCGTTCAGAAAGAATAGCCACATTTAGCGGTTCCAGAAATTCAACGTGTCGGATCAGTCCGTCGCCGCCCGTGTATGTTCCCTGTCCGCCCGAGTTTTTTCTTATTGAGAATTGGCGTAACAGCACAGGATATCGGCGTTCCAGGATCTCAGGATCAGTGATTCTGGTGTTGGTCATGTGGGTGTGTACACCTGACTGGCCATGCCAGTCAGGTCCCGCTCCCGCTCCGCCACCTATGGTTTCGTAATAGCCGAACTTCTCATTGCCAAAGGTAAAATTGTTCATGCAACCCTGGGAGCCTGCGGCAACCCCAAAGGCCTTGAGGGTCACATCAACCACCCGCTGGGAGGTAAGGACATTTCCACCAACCACTGCCGCTTCAGGTGAAGGATCAAGCAGTGATCCTTTTGGGATTTTCAGGGTTATTGGCAGCAGGCATCCGTGATTTAACGGAATGTCCTGTTCCACCAGACAGCGCAGGCTGTAGAGGATGGCTGACTGGCAGACGGCCCTTGGCGTATTGAGATTTCCCCAGATTTCAGACCCTGTGCCGGTAAAATCAAATATTGCACTGCGCCGGGTGCGGTCAATGGTCAGCTTGAGAGTGATCGGGCTGCCGTCATCGAGATATTCAGTGGCTGTGACGCTGTCCACTGCTGCCATGCCCCGATTGTTCGATAGCTTGCATAACCGTTGTCGTACAGCCTCTTCAGCCGCATCCTGTACATGACCCATATAGGCCTGGACAACGGCAAGACCGTAATGATCCACCATTTCAAGAATACGCTCGATTCCCTTATGGTTAGCGGCAACCT
This sequence comes from Candidatus Desulfobulbus rimicarensis, assembly GCA_008633435.1. Lineage (GTDB taxonomy): Bacteria > Desulfobacterota > Desulfobulbia > Desulfobulbales > Desulfobulbaceae > Desulfobulbus_C > Desulfobulbus_C rimicarensis. The sequence goes on from RKSL01000021.1 coordinate 4,788, forward strand.
GGGCTTTCAGATCAGAAATATTATCACTGAGCCTTCTGGTTCCACTGATTCTCGGACGGCCTGGGGCAGCGCTTTCCATGGCCGGAGTCAGCAGCAGCTCGCTGATTTCTTTTTCCATGAACACTGAATTTTTAACCAGGAAAAACGAGAGGATAGCTGCCCCTTCTTCGGCCAGCATCTTTGAACCAGGCGGCATGGAACCTGGGGTAATGCCGCCGATATCTGCATGATGACCACGGCAGGCAACCCAGAAAATAATTGTTGTATTTTGAAAAACCGGGGTGATCACGGTGATGTCTGGCAGGTGACTACCCCCTGCTGCCGGATGGTTGCTGAGCAGGACATCGCCAGGTGCAATATCAGGCACTCTGCGGATTTGTTCTTTCACCGCAGCGCTCATGGCACCCAGGTGTACCGGAACATGGGGAGCATTGGCCACCAGATTTCCCTGGCTGGTGAACAGGGCGCAGGAAAAATCAAGCCGTTCCTTGATATTCGTAGAAATGGCTGTTTTCTGGAGTATTCGCCCCATCTGTTCGGCAATGGACATAAACAAATTGCTGAAAATAGAGAGCTGCACCGGATTAACCCCGGTGGAGAGCTGCTGTGTGCCGCAACTGTCACCAATAACTATTTCCACGTCGCCCTGGCAGGTGATTGTTGCTGTGCAGTCGGGCTCGATAATAATGGTGCTGGTGTCCTGGATAAGTATTGCCGGGCCTTTAACGATGTGTTCGGCCTTGAGTTCTTCTAAATCATACACAGCAGTGTCGTGCCAGCCCCCGGAAAAAAAGCATTGCACAGAGGTCTTTTCAGCAGGTGGGGCTGTTGCCCTGGTAATCTTGCTGGCCTTGAGGGGAGAGCCGCTGCCAAGGGCACGAACCCGGAGGTCATCAACAAGGATTTCCCGCCCCGGCAGCTCAAATCCGTATTCCCTCCTGTATTCCCGGCTGAAAGAGGCAGCAAAATCATTATCAGTTGGACGTTTGATCATCATGGCGGAATCTGTGCCCTGGTACCTGAGGTTAAGGTAGCAGAGAGTGCGGATGTTATGCAGGCTGATCCCCTGGTCGGTCAGTTTTTGTTCTGCCTGATGCTGCAGCTTGTCCAGGTGGCTGAGGAGTCCGGGTAATGTCTGCTGGTTTAGGATGGAGGCTGCAGGTTGCTGGCACTCGGCCACGGTGTTGGCAAGGCCAATGCCGTAAGCAGAGAGAACGCCTGCAAACCTGTGAATAAACACGGTGTCAATGCCCAGGCTGCGGGCAACGGCGCAGGCATGCTGGCCACCGGCACCACCAAAGGTGGCCAGCACATGTTCCTGGATGTCAAAGCCCCGCATTGCCGAGACCTCCCGGATGGGGCGAACCATGACTTCGTTGGCTACTTCCAGAAAGCCAAGCGCGGTTTCTTCAACAGTCAATGGGGTTTTTTTTGTTGCCGCATAAAAGGTGTTAATGGTTGTTGTCAGTTTGGCCATGGCCTTATACGCACCCTGATAATCCAGGGGCTGGTCTTCGTTTTTGCCAAATATTTGTGGAAAAAAATCCGGTTGAAGTCGACCCAGGACAAGGTTTGCGTCGGTAACTGTGAGATAACCGTTTTTCCGGTAACAGACAGGGCCGGGATGGGCAGCTGCTGACTCAGGCCCCACCTGAAACATCCCGTGGCTGAAAAAAAGCCGGGAACCTCCACCGGCAGCGACCGTGCGAATATCAAGCTGGGGCGCTTGAATGCGTACCCCTGCGGTCGTGGTTTCAAAGGTCATTTCATAGCTGCCGCCATAGCGGGAGACATCGGTTGAGGTGCCGCCCATATCAAATCCGATTACCGGTCTTTGGGGCTTCCCCGGGCGGGTGGTTTGGGCATAGCCCACCACGCCACCTGCCGGGCCTGATAAAATCGCCCGGCTGCCGCTGAAGTTATCAGCACGGGCAAGGCCACCGTCCGATTGCATGAACTGAAGCCGGGTGTGGGCCAGTCCGCAGGAAAATCCTCGGGTAAAACTCATGAGATAGCGTTGGATATGTGGAGTGAGGTAGGCATCAACCATGGTGGTATCTCCACGGGAAACCATCTTAACCATGGGGATAACATCGGAGGACAGTGAAACCTGGGTAAACCCCATGCTGCGGGCAAGCTCGCCCACTGCCTGCTCATGTTGCGGACAGGCGTAGGCATGGCAGAAAACAATGGCAAGAGAACTGATGCCTGCTTGTAAAATATGGGCAAGTTCAGTCTTGATTCCATGAAGATCTGGCCGGGCCAGCACCAGAAACTGTTCGCCGGTTACGGCCTGGAGACAATTGTCGGCAGAAAAATTTGTACAGCGTTCATTGGCGCGGATAAGGCGTATCCGTTCGTCCACTTCAATGACCCGTTCATAAAGAAGATCCGGCTTGTCTATACAGAGATCAAAGAGGTGTGGTCGTTCCTGGTTGCCGATTCGGAGAAGGTCACCAAAGCCCCGGGTGATCAGCAGGGCGCATCTGGCACCTTTTCGCTCAAGCAGGGCATTGGTGGCAACGGTTGTCCCCATACGAATCCACTCGATACAGGAGGCATCAATGGTTTTCGATTGGTCTGCATAGCCATAGCTGGCCAGGATGCGTCGGATACCTTCACGTGGGGCATCATCATAGTTATCCGGGTCTTCCGAGAGCAGTTTAACCACAGCAAACCCTGGCTCGCCCGGTACCTCCGCATAGACATCGGTAAAGGTACCGCCCCGATCAATGGAAAAACGAAATTTTTTTGAGGGTTTCATAAAAGCTATAAAGCCAAGTCTGTTTTGAGACCACAGTTGCCGATTATACAGGTGGAGGGCTTCTGAAAGCCCAGACAACAAGTTATAATACCATAAAAATGTAACCAGAGTTCTTGAAAATGCGACTACATAGTAGTTTATTTGAAAGTCGCAGCACCTGTGATCTTGCCATGCCGCAGCGACCAACTTTCATAGCTTTTTGTGGCTGGCGAATATGATCCAGCCATGCTGGTGTATCCGAAAGACGCAGAATTTACTAACGTGCCACGCCGAAGTGACCGACTTTCATAACTTTTTGTGGCGGGCGATTATGGTCCAGCCATGCTGGTTTATTGTAAAAAGGAGACTTGCCCCTGCGATTTTTGTCATTATACCCCCTCCTGAACGTCTCTGATGTTTGCGCTCTGCGCCGGGGAATTGCAGGAAAAATTTGACCAAAAAGACTCTGCGAACTATATTTGAACCAAAATACCATTTGTGGTTCAAGGGGGGAGGCTTCGTATGAAATCAATGACCATTCATGGCCTTGATGATCCTCTGGAGACCCTGATCCGGGAAACGGCTGATCTTTTTGCAATGATAAAAGATGTCCTTAAAAGGGCAGGTTCTGCACAATGTCGGGCTCATTAAACAGGAACAGTCTGTCTCTAAACTCGCGGTGGATCTGGGAACCCAATATGACTCATTATGGCAAAGCTTTTTCCCTCTGGCGCACAGCCGCCTGTCAGGATGAAACAGACCCTTGGCATACCTATACACACCACCCTTTTGTCCTGGGACTTCAGGCAGGAAATCTGCCTCATGACGCCTATCTGCATTATCTGAGGCAGGATTATCTTTTTCTGATACATTTCTCCCGTGCCTGGGCGCTGGCCATCGTCAAGTCAGAGACACCAAATGAAATGAAACTGGCTTCAGCCACCGTTAATGCTCTGGTCAATCTTGAGTTGCAGCACCATGTCGATCTCTGTGCCGGGTATGGTATCAGCGAGCAGGCATTGTTTGATACGATAGAAGCACCTGCCAATCTTGCCTACACCCGCTATGTACTCGATGCAGGATTCTCAGGTGACCTGACAGATCTGCTTGCAGCTCTGTCACCCTGCATCTTCGGCTACGGAGAGATCGGTCAAAGGTTGGCAGAAAGTCTTTCCGCAGGCAACCCCTATACAGAGTGGATAGAGACTTATGCCGGTGAGGCATACCAGCAGGTCTGCCATGACGTGGGTACACTGATTGATGAGGCCCTGATACATCGTATGGGCACTGATTTCCAGTCTTCTCCCAGATGGGAGCGACTGACAGAACATTTCATCACTGCCAGCAGACTGGAAACTGATTTTTGGAGTATGTCACTACAATGAGACAGGATACCACGACCATTCAGGTACAAAGAAGGTAACCGTTGACCAGTGCCCTGCTTGAACGAATCAGGGCACTGGTCAACGGTTACAGAGTGGCGTAATATCAAGTCTACAGCTCCCTTGGTGAACGGTTACCAGAGAAGTGCCTCTGCGGTGAAAAATGTCTTTTTGATGCACTTGAAATACCCTTGCCAGCAGGCAGGTTGTCCTGTCTGCTGGGCTCCTTTGGTCTAGGCAAAAATGCCCGGGGTTTATCTGCTCTGTGACTGCATGTCGGAAAGGGGACGGTATTATCCGATGTGGCGAGATAAATCATGCAACTCTATTGCCTGGATGCCCGGGCTTGTAAATATTTAAGGGCAGGGTAAAATCTCTTTACGATATAGGCTAGAAAGTATTCCTGTTAACCAGGGTAGCCTGNNCAAATTTTGCAAATATCGTTATTCAAGGACGCATATGTCATGAGTGGGTTGCTGTGATGCAGATTGAACAGATGTTTCTTGTCGGTTTTGATGGCTGTGAGATGTCCCGTGATCACTGGCTTGCCGAGGCTGTGGCGCAGGGGGTGGGCGGGGTCATTCTTTTTGATCGCAATGTTGACGGTAAGGTGCAGAACATCAGCTCGCCTGATCAGTTGCAGGAGCTGACCGCCTCACTTCAGGAACGCGCTCCTGAAAGGTTGCTCATAGCGGTTGACCAGGAAGGGGGAATGGTGAGTCGGCTAAAGCAGCAGGACGGGTTTCCGGCTACTGTTTCGGCTGCTTCACTGGGCGCGTATTCTCCTGATACTTCGACGCTTCCTGCAGCCCGGGAAATGGCTGTCACCCTTGCCAGGTGCGGCATAAATTGGAACCTTGCACCGGTAGTTGATCTGGATTTACAGCCTGATAATCCTATTATAAGCCGTTTTGAACGCAGTTTTGGGCACGGGGTTGAAGATGTGGTCAGTCATGCCGAGGTCTTTATCAAGGCGCATCACGAACAGAATATTGCCTGTTGTCTCAAACATTTTCCCGGCCATGGCAGCAGCCGAGGGGATTCGCATCTTGGCTTTGTTGACAGCACAAATGACTGGCAGCCAGTGGAACTTGAGCCGTATGAACGGCTATTTGCCAGAGGGTTTGGCGACGCCGTGATGACTGCCCATATTGTCCAGCGTGGCCTGGACAACTCTGGTCTGCCTGCCACCCTTTCTCCTGTTGTGGTCAAGGGGATGCTGCGAGAACAGCTCGGCTTTAGCGGGGTAACCATAACCGATGATCTGCAGATGCGAGCCATTGCCGATCATTATGGTTTTCAGGAAGCAGTGCAGCGGGCAGTACTGGCCGGGGTTGACCTGTTGATTATCGGTAATAATCTTGAGCGCAGGGGTAATGTTGTTGACAGGGGTGTTGCTGCTGTCAGGGGTTTGCTTGATCAGGGAAAAATTACAGAAGAATTTCTCGGTGCGGCAATAGCACGTATCAGGTTGCTGAAAAAGAAAACAGCCGGGCTTTTTCCATGGTGAGTATTTAGAGAAGGCTACAAGCAGAGTCATTCTGCCCGCTCAGGAGTCGGCTTACAATTCCTCTATCTGTTTGCGGAATCTGTTGAGTTGATCTGTCCGGATTTGTATCATGTCCAAGTGATAAATATCAGCCGGAAATAAAAATTCTGCCACTCCTGTGTCAAAGATGCGTTTGACCTCATATTCGTCGTGGGCAACATCACGTTGATACATATAGTTGAGGTAAGATGCGTTGGTGTGAATGATGAACTCCACCCGCATGCCGCCAAGTCTGGCAAAGAATTTGAGCATCGGTGTTTTGCATGAACTTCCTGTGGCATTACCGTCGTAACTCCCGCCTGTGAGAGTGTCTGAAATATCTTCAAGTGTCATAAAAGAACCCGCCTGCACAGCACTTTTGGTCAGGTGCCTAAGGAAGAGTTGCACGTCTGCCACCGAGTTCAGCACGGCCATCAATCCCAGTTCATCGTCAACGGCGGTTGCCGGATTTTTTTCGTTTTTTCGAAGAAGTTTAAGCACTTTGGCAGCAGGAGGTTTCTTGCGGATGGTTACATAAATTGGTATTTCCCGGCTGTCAACCTGAAAGCTGCGCCGTTTGATCAGTGTGAGTTTTTCACCGGAAACCAGCCGGGTGGCGCGAGCTTCGGCAGGGCTTAAGACAGTGACACTGCTGCAGCTGAAGTCACCCGGATTGTGTCTGCTGAACAGGTAGCTCATCTCCAGATCACCAATTTTTAAGCTCGAGCTCCAGACGTGCTGGTTGAGAAAACCGAGAAAATCAGCGAATTGTTGTTCGATACCTGTTTCTCTTTCCCGCTGGTCTATTGATCCCGCCAACCCCATGAGAACCAGCTTACGTTTTGCTTCAAAGCGGGCTTTCTGGTGATATTTTTCATCAAAGAGTACCAGCAGTAAATCAACAGGATCGTGCATGGTCTCGATTTCGTTTGTTGTTTCGATGTGTGAACTGTAGGGGGCCAGCACCTTGGCCCGGAGCGAGTTGACAACATCGTCTGCGGTGCGGGCGTAATCGTCCAGGTATTTTTCGATAAATCCCTTGCCAAGTCCAAACATGTTGCCAAGCAGGATATGAGCCCGGCTGGATCTACTGTTTCTCAGGGGGGTGGCGTAAAGCAGAGCCAGTATTTCATCAAAGCTGTTCACATCAAGGAAATCAAAAATCTGGTTGCGGACAGCCCTGTACCTGGTTTTTTTTAGGGGATCATCACGGAACTCTTTGACCCAGTGTTTTGCCTGGGATGAAAACGGGTGGAAAAGAGGAGGTTCTGCCGTGACCCGAAATGGCCCATTCTGGAGCATGGCAGCGAAAATGGAATTTTTGTCAATGAGACCCATTATATACCTGGCGGCAGTGGCCTTTGCCGGGCAACAAACCACCTGTTATGGTCGGTGGCTTGTTGCGGTAGAGGTTGAGTTTTAGGTGTTTGTTGTTCGTCTCTTTTTCTCGGCACTGTTGACCCGCTTAAAACGCAAGGCTTGCGGAAACGCCTCCGTAAAAGAAATCTGAGTCGTTGCCATCGGCACTGGCGTTTTCCATCACATCTTTGGCATCACTTCCCAGGGCAAAAGAATAGTACAGTTCAGGGGTGATGGTAATGTTCTCAGCTACAGCATACGGTAAACTTACTGAAAAAACCGCATCGTGAAAATCGCTGTATTCAGAAGAAGGATCTGACGGATCGGCAAGGGTGCTTTCATCATCAACAACAAGATAGCTGAGTTTGGCTCCCAGATCAAGCGAGAGCTCTTCGGTCAGGTTGATAGAGTGGGAGAGATCCAGGGCTATGTACCAGCCCGGAGCTGCATCAATATCACGGTATATGCTCAGGGTAGGGGATGCGGGCAGGTCAAGACCAAGAGATAGGTAAATTTCCTGGGTGTCATTTATTCCTTCAAGGGCATAGTAAATATAGCCAACAGAATAGTTAAGCAGTGTGTATGAGCCGTCATAGGAGATGGTCATATCGGTTTCATTCCATTTGTTGCCGTCTTCACTGAACAGGTCTGTGGACTGGTCGGTATCAAGGTTGCCCCACAGGTTGAAGGCAAACCCGTTGTACCCGACTGTTACCGAGGGTTGGATGACCACGCTGTCTTTGCTTAGCTCATATCCCCGCCAGATATAGCCGCTGTACAGGCCGACAGTAGCATCGGCTGACAGTTCAGGTGCTGCCTGGCAGGGGAGCGAGCCCAGGGTGATTGCTGTAAAAATTCCTGCGATGAGGCCTCTTGGTATCCATTGTTTCTTCTCCATCTCTTTCTCCTTGTGTAGTGGAAGGTATTGTCTGCGCTGACAGGTTGACCGGTGCCGTGCCCTTAAGTGAGGTAGTCCGAACAACCATGCTCTTTGTCCTGGAGCATCAGCGTGTAGGTGGAAGGATGAATATCAAACAACGTGCCACAAAACTGTAATAAGTAAAAGTTGTTATAAAAACAGTATGTTGTGGAGTAGATAAGCGGAAGTTAGGAGATGGTGTTTTTTGCATTGCTCACGTTAATGTAGCTTTTTAAAAGCAAAAATTACATTAATGTGAGCTGGTGGGGGCGATTTTTCAGGCTATTACCCTGCTTTTTTCTGTTTTCTGGCAAAGGTGGCCGCTTCCATTCCGGCAACACATCCTTCGCCAACAGCTTTGGCCATCTGGTAGGGAGGGCCGACAATATCACCGGCAGCATAGACACCGGGAATATTGGTTTCCTGCTTGCGGCTTACATCGATATATTTAAAATGATCCATATCAAGCTGAACGCCGATCTGGGTGGCCAGTTCCAGCGCCCCTTTAGAGCCAAGCTCAATGAAGATGCCGTCAACGGGTATCTCGGTGTCATTGTCGAGCAGGATGGCAGAGACTGCATTGTCGCCGTGAATTTCTTTGACCCAGGTATTTTCAATAACTTCGATGCTGCTGTTGCGCAGGCGGTCAAGCATGCTGGCTGAGCCTTGCAGTTTTTTTGCCACCAGGAAAACCTTGTCTGCGTAGCCAAGTAGGGTCAGCGCGCCGTCAATGGCCGCGCTGCGGTTGCCTGCCACCATAACTGTTGCCCCTCTATAAAAATTTGCATCACAGTCGACGCAGTAGCTCACCCCTTTACCTGCAAGATCAAGTTCTCCGGGAACAGACAGTTTTTTCTTGGAAACGCCCATTGAGAAAATCAGGGTTCGGGTGGTTATTTCACTGCCGCTTTCAAGCTCTAGGCTAAACAACTGGTCTTCGCCCTGGCTGATCTTGAGCACATCCTCAGGGGAAAATTCAGTGCCAAAGTTTTCAGTTTGTGAAAGCCCAGCTTCAAGAAGTTCTTTTCCGGTGGAGATCCCGGCGATACAGGCATAATTCTCGATATGCGCATTATATAAGGCGCTGTTTTCAATTCTTCCCAGCATCAGTACGCTGGTTTTTTTTCTTGATGCATGGATAGCTGCCTGAATTCCGGCAGGCCCTGCGCCGATGATGACAACATCGTATACAGAATCTGACATGGGTGAATCTCCGCAATGGTTTTGTTTAAATACAGATAAAGTAAAATCTTGGTAAAGTGCTAGAGGAGCGAGTGTAAGCAGCTCTCTGCTTAAGTACACTATTCGTAGTTCAAGGTCGACAGAATTTTATGGATCAGGTATACTTTAGCTTTGATATGTAATCATTGTTCAAGGCTCCTGCAACAGCGTATATTTTTTTTAGGATGTCGACGGTTGTCTTTTCAGAGATCTTATTGCGATGAAGGCTGGCAGAGACAGCGTAAGTGCGTCGTGTATAGCTCGTGTATGGCAATGATGAGTCGATTGAGGCATGGCAGGAGCAGGGCTTTCTTCACTTGGGTTCGTTGCGGTATTAAAAGGTTAACAAAAGGAAGAGTTTCGTGAGTTTTTCATTTATAGGTATGATGGCCAGTGCCGGGTTGATGGTCAAAGTTGTTATGGCGGCACTGGTCATCTTTTCAGTTGTTTCCTGGTGGATTGTGCTGAGAAAGCAGTTTCTTTTTTCAAGCGCACGTCGTGCCTCTGAAGAATTTCTGTCCAGATTCTGGGAGAGTAAAACCCTTAACCATGCCTTTGCTGCGGCAAAGGAGTACACAAGAAGTCCTGAGGCTGCGGTATTTGTTTCCGGGTTCAGTGAACTGCGTAAGATCAGCTCGGCTCAGAACGCTCAGGCAGCTGTAACGTTACAATCACAACTGGCCACAATGGATAATCTTAAACGCTCTGTTCGCAAAGCGCAGATTATGGAATACGACAGGTTGGAACGATCGCTTTCGTTTTTGGCCACTACAGGGAGTGCAACCCCGTTTATTGGTCTTTTCGGTACTGTCTGGGGGATACTGACTTCGTTTCAGGAAATCGGTGCCCGGGGTTCAGCCTCTCTTGCAGTTGTAGCCCCGGGGATTTCCGAGGCGTTGGTAGCCACTGCTGCTGGTCTTGCCGTGGCTATTCCTGCAGTTGTCTTTTATAATTTCTTCTCAAACAAGCTGGCAGTTTTTGAGTCAGATATCGAGAATTTTTCAGCAGATTTTTTAAATCTCATTGAACGTGATATACTGACCAGGGGATAGGGTATCTCCCCGGAAGTTTTTTACCTAAGGATAAGTAACTATGGGGCCGACAGGCGGAAATGGCAGACGGGGACTGGTTGCCGATATTAATGTGACTCCATTGGTGGATGTCATGCTGGTGCTGTTAATTATATTTATGGTGACAGCGCCGATGATGACTGAAGGTATTGAGGTTAATCTCCCGGCCACAACCACCAAAGCCCTGCGTCAGCATGAGCAACCCGTGCTGGTGTCCATTGACAAGGATGGTACGCTTTCCCTGGGTAAGGTCAAGGTGGATCTATCTCTTCTTAAGCAGCAGCTTGAAGGACTGTCGGAAGAGAAGAAAAAAGAACCTGTGTATTTACAGGCAGATAAAGACGTGCCTTATGGGCGGGTTGTGGAGACTATGGCTGTTGTCAAACGTGCCGGATTTGAAAAACTCGGCATGGTGACCAGACCGGATGATAACACGGCAAAGTAAGTAGTCAAGGAGCGGGCAGGATACTTTGGACGGAGTACATTACGATGACCGGGATTTTTTTCGGGATCAGCAGCAGGAAGACAGGGGCAAAATCTGGCCGCTGATTCTGGCAGTGGGTATACATTTTGTGGTCTTTGCTGCCTCGATATGGCTGCCCGATATCCTTGACCGCAAGCCTTTGCTTGATGATATCGTTACCGTGGATCTGGTCTCAATGCCGGAGCCTGATATGTCAACGCCTGCACCCGTAAAGCCGGTTACACCATCCAGGCAGCCAGAGGTTAAACCGCCTCCGAAACCGACAGCACCACCTCCTGAGCCAGAGCCTGAACCGGCGGAGCTTGCGGTAACGCCAGAGCCTGAAATCGTTCCGGAGCCTGTTGCGCCTGTCCAGCCCGTTTCCCTGGTACCGAGAAAACGTAAAATCCGCAAAGCTCGCGATACCCGGCTGGCCGAAGAAAAAGAGCAGGAGCAACGCCAAAAACGTGCAAAGCTTGCCGAGCAAAAGCGCAAGAAAGAAGCGTTGGCAAAAAAGAGAAAGGCTGAGCAGAAAAGAAAACTGGCCGAAAAATTACGTAGAAAAAGGGCCATTGCCGCAGCGCGACAGGCTGAGCGCGAGGCTGAACTGGCCGCACAGGAAGCGGACCGGGCAGCAGCCGCCGCCAGGGAGCAGTTGGCTTCGGTAATCAGGCAGAAGGGCACTGCCCGGACATCGGGAAGCTCGACTGGCCTCAAGGTAGACTCTGTTGTTGTTAAACAGTATCTTTCTTCCCTCTACGAGCGGGTGCATGGGTACTGGATTTTGCCGGAAATGCGAAAATGGGACCAAAGCCTGGAAACAATAGTCGTGTTGACAATCCGACGTGATGGCTCTGTGGCCGGCATGCAGATTGAGCGTAAATCAAGGGATCCCTATTTTGATCAATTTGTTATGAAAACCTTGAAGAGTGCGGCTCCAATGCCTCGGTTTCCATCGTTGATGTCCCAGGCATCTATTGATATCGGGTTTCGTTTTAAACCCGGTGAACTTGCAATGTAGTTCAACAAAACACGTTATTAATCCAATGAAAAGAGTCTTTATGAAAAGGTATATGTCTGTAGTATGGATCATGCTGATGAGTGTATGCTTTGTGGTTACAGAAGCAGCTGCTGAACGGATCTATCTCGATATTACCGCCTCAGATATCCGAAAAATTGTCGTTGCGGTTCCGCCTTTTCAGGATGATTCGGGGAGCCGCAGTACCCCAACCGGAAAAAGTATAGCAGAACTTTTATCACGAGCTCTTGATTTCCACGGATTTGTCCAGATTGTCGAACCAACGGTGTATGGTAACGGCCAGAACACGGACTGGAAAGCTGTTGGCGCGGATTATGTGGTTTTGGGGAAATATACTTCTGCTGGCGGTAAAATGACAGTTGAAGGACGCCTGCTGGAAGCGGCAGCAAATAAAATGCTTGCCGGAAGGCGATATACAAGCAGTGCATCGCAGCGCGATGACATGGTGCTCAGGCTTGTAGATGCTCTTGTGGAAGAATTTACCGGCGAACCAGGGGTGAGCAGAACTTCAATCGCCTTTGTGTCTGATGCGCCGGGCAGAAAGGAAATATATCTGGCCGACGTGCTGGGAAGAAAAATGCGACGGGTGACCCGGCATAATCATCTCTGCGTGTCTCCTCGTTTTTCTGCAGACGGTAAATCGCTGGCCTATTCGTCCTATCATCACGGGAACCAGAATCTCTATATTACCAAGCTTAATCAGAACAAAATTACCAGGGTATTGTCCCGACGTAAGGGCATGAACCTGGCACCGGCCTTTTCCCCCGTGGATAACACCATGATTGTCACCCTGAGTAAGGATGGCACTCCGGATCTGTACCGGCTGGACAGCAAAGGGAAAAGTCTAGATCGTCTCACTAGACGGGCAGGAATTAATGTTTCTCCGTCATTTTCCCCTGATGGTAAATCCATAGCCTTTGTTTCTGACCGCAGTGGCAGACCACAGGTGTATATTATGGATGTCGCCTCTAAAACCGCGCATCGTCTCACCTTTCAGGGGACTGAAAATGCTGAGCCTTGCTGGTCGCCCAAAGGGGATAAAATTGTCTATACCGGACTTGCTGCCGGGCATTATCACCTTTTCACCATAGCAGTGAGTGGTGGTTCGCCTTTTAAGGTCACTTCAGGTTGGGGGGATTTTGAATCGCCAACCTGGTCACCCGATGGCAAGCAAATAGTCTTTTCGCGGAAAGGGCATGGAGAACAGAAAATATATGCGATTTCAGCAAATGGTAAAGGGATGCGTAAGCTGTTTAATGTAAAGGGCAACCAGTCGTATCCGCAGTGGTCTCCCCGGGGAAACTGATTTGAGAGATTTGCGTGACGTTTTTTTGTATTTCGTCAACAAATGAACAAAGCGTTGAGCCGCGAGTAGAAAAAATACTGTGATTTTTCCGAAAGTCGCCACATTTATGAACGTGCCACGCCGCAGTGACCGACTTGCATAGCTTTTTGTGGCTGGCGATTATGGTCCAGCCATGCTGGTTTATCTGAAAGTCGCAACATCTGTGAGCTTGCCACGCCGCAGTGATCGACTTTCATGTTTTTTTGTGGCTGGCGATTACGATCCAGCCATGCTGGTTTATCCAGTGATTATTCAAGAGGAATGCCTATGAAAGTGATGAGAAGTATCGTTCTTGCAGGATGCTCTGTTGTTCTGCTCAGCAGCTGTGCAAGCCAGGATGAAATTCGCAACTTAAGCAATCAGTTACGAGCCGTAAACCTGAAGGTTGAGGATATAAAAAATAACACTGTCAGCACGATGCAGAAGCGTCAGGCAAGTTCAGTGAATAAAATTGATGCCGTCTCCACTGAAACCGAGCAACTGCGAGCTATGATTGAGGAGAGCGAGCATAAGGCAGCTCAGCTGCGGGAAGCCAACACCCAGGGGCTGGCCGAACTCACCGGCGTTGTTCAGCAGATGCGTACGGACAATGAACAGCGGCTTGCAGCTCTTGAAACAAAAATTGATCAAATGGCAGCTGCCCTGAATCAGGTACAATCAGAGCGGGTGAGAGCTGCCGAGCAGCGAGCCAGAGAGGCGGCAAGGCGTGCTGAACAGGCACGAAAGAGAACAATTGCAGCAGCGACTGCCGCAACTGCAGCAAAAAACTCCTACGTTATTGTCCAGCCATCAGGAAAAAAAATACGCATTCAGCAGGGTGCGGTTGTGCGGGATAATGCGGCAACTGTTACGTCGAGGCAGAGCCAGCCTGTAGTACAGCAACCAGATCCACCGAAAAACACGACAAGTGCAGCAAATACCCCTGCAACGACATCAGGGACCCCATTTGATCAGGGAATGGCGAGTTTTAATGCCGGTAAGTATAAAAAAGCATATGCAACTTTTGAGCAGGTTCTTTCTGGAAATCCCCAGGGGCACACCGCCGCCCAAACATTATTCTACATGGGAGAATGTCTGTATAATCAGGGTGAATTTGATTTGGCAATTCTTGATTATCAGAAGGTTATTTCAAATCATGTCCAGGACTCCCATACACCTGCAGCATTGCTTAAGCAGGGGATGGCATTTGAAAAATTAACCGACCTTGAAACGGCAAAAATAATTTTTAAAAAATTGTTAGCCGAATATCCCGACAGCAGCGAGGCTGCTCTCGCTCAACAGCGACTGGCTAACCTTTAAGCTCCGTTGTGGCCGAAAAAAAGCGGCTTGACGTTCTGCTGGTTGAGCGTGGTCTGGCAGACGATCAACACTCAGCACAGGCAGTGATCGGGGCAGGGCAGGTATTGGTCGGCACCCGTTCTGATTATAAAGCCGGGAGCCTTGTGGAGACTGACAGTCAAATCCTGGTCAAGCAGAAATCCAGGTTTGTCAGCCGGGGCGGTGAAAAACTTGAAGGTGGGCTTGCCGGACTGGGCATAGATCCATCCGGTTGGATTTGTGCAGATATTGGCTGCTCAACAGGTGGATTTACTGACTGTCTGCTGCAGCGGGGTGCAGGCAGGGTGTATTGCGTTGATGTCGGTTATGGTCTGCTGGATTGGAAATTGCGTCAGGACAGCCGGGTAGTGGTGCTTGAGCGAACTAATGCCCGCTATCTTAAGCTGGAGCATATCCCGGAACATCTGGATTTTGCCGTTATTGATGCCTCATTTATTTCGTTGCAGCAGCTGATTGGCCCGTTGTTGCCATTTTTTGGTCGGCAGACCCGGATAATGGCCTTGGTTAAACCGCAGTTTGAACTACCCCGAGAGAAAGTCGGTTCCGGTGGGATTGTCAGGGAGCGCGGCTTACACGAAGATGCCTTGAAAATGGTTCGTCAGTTTGGAGAGGATGTTGGCTTGCAGTTTCAGGGGGGGATTGCTTCGCCGATTTGTGGCGCCAAGGGCAATCAGGAATTTTTAGTGTATTTTACGTCTTGAACATGAAAAAAGGAAAGTATTGTATAAGGAGAGCACAATGAAGAAGCAAACTCTGCAACAGAGTGTACGTGTTGGAGTGCTGGTGGCATCAATGGTTTGTGGATCTGTAGTTGCAGCCATGGCAGCAGAGTTTGTCTCTGTTATCAAGGACGATGTTAATCTGCGTTCCGGGCCAGAGACTCATTATGAGGTATTGTTTCAGCTGCCGAAAGGATACCCGCTTAAGGTTCTCTCAACCAAAGGCAAATGGTTGAAAGTTAGTGACTATGAAAATGATAAGGGCTGGATTTACTCCACGCTGGTGACAAACAGCCGTTATGTTATTGTCAAGGTGAAGGAAGGCAATGTCCGTTCCGGTCCCGGCACAAAATTTGAGAAAGTCGGTAAAGTTGTCAAAGATGTTATTCTTAAAAGGGTGAGTCAGAAGGGTGACTGGGTTAAGGTCTCCCATCCGCAACTCTCCGGGTGGGTGCACAAACAGCTTATCTGGCCTTAATCCTCTGTAGTTTGGTATCTGCCAGCTGGTATTTTCCGGTATCAGCTGGTTTTATAATCGCTGCCTTTGCATTGTACTGATGGTTTTGGCAAAATTTACCGGTAATCGTACAACTTTTCCGGCTTTGTTTGTAAATAAGAGATGCTTTTTGTTAAGGCCGTACAGAAAAAGATCACGGGTAATGCGGACATCATGGGTGCAGTACTCTGCAATCTTTTCTATTTTTCCCTGTTTGAACCACTGTAATGCCAGCAAGCCGTTGGCGCTTTTTTTTACTCCAAGAGTATGTGCGGCCAGTCGATCAAGGCTTAGTCTGTAGCCGAGCTGGCTGGAAACCTCTTCAAGAATATCAAGGGTCGGCAACTCTGACAGGTTGCGTGAAGTATACGGCGACAGCACCTTGTTATCAAATCGTTTGTTGTTGAATCCTATCACAAGATCAAGCTGGTCAAGCTGTTCCAGAAGATTCTCTATTTTGTCCTCGGTATAGACTGAAAATGTTTCGAATTTTGAGCTGTACAGTACGGCAACACTGATACGCATTTTCTCAGCCCGGTGCCAGCCGCCAACTTCCTGAGCTGATAATTGGGTTTCCACATCAAAGACCCCATAATTTTTTGGAACAATAACAGATTTGTTCTCTGAAGATAAAGAGATGTGCCCCGGAGATGACTGGTCAGGTTGATGCCGGACGTTCATGGTTTGCTGTGGCTGGCGAGCCTGGTTCAGCCTTACCGGGGGTGGTTGAGGCGTTGTCAGGAGACATTGGAGAATATTGAGGCAGGATGCCTTGTCAATGGGGCGGTTTCCTGAGCCGCATTTAGGCGAATGAACGCAGGAGGGGCAGCCTGTTTCACAGGGACAGTCTTTGACAGCACGGTGGGTTTGTTTGAGCAGCGTATTAATTTGGGTAAAGGCCTTGCGAGCCAGACCGACGCCACCGGCATGACCATCATAAATGAAGACAGCCGCTCCGCCGAGTTGTTCGTGCCAAGGTTGGGAGATGCCGCCAATATCATTGCAGTCACAGAGAACAAGCAGGGGCATGATACCAATTGCGGCGTGTTCCAGGGCATGGATGCCACCCATGAAATGTTCAAGGTTTTGTTCGCTTTGATTTTTGATCCATTCTGGAATTTCTATCCATAATCCATCAGTTTCTATGATGTGAGGGGGTAAATCAAGAGGGATAAGGGCAATGATCTTCTGGCTGCCGATAAGTATTTTCTGGTATCCGGTAATGGTTTCGGTGACCCTGAGCCTGCCGAAATGGATACGTGTGCCATGGCTATCCGTGCTGTCAATGGTGTGCAGAATATCGGTTTGTTTGGTGGTCATGGCCCTGGTGAAATAGGGCGCATCTATTCTCCTGGCAATGATCTCGTGGGCTTCAAGGTCGAGTCTGTCAATTTGATAACTTTGGGCATGGTGCAGGTAAACAGCCCCGGGATGACATTCTTTCAGGGCACGGAATCCGTCAATTTCTCCGAGCAATGTGCGGTCAAGGTTGAGAATGGCGTATTGATTGCCGCTGCCCCGAAGGGAGACCTGTCGCTGGGGATATTTTCTTGCTGCAAACCAGGTGTGGCCCGAGGCTGACTGGAGAAGTTTTCCCCGTTGTACCAGTTTGTCGAGTGCTGGCAGGTAGGGCGTAACAGAGAATGACGAATCATCAACTGCAAGCGGGTTTTCAGCGGCCATGCAGACCAGATGAGCCTGCATGATGGCCGGATTATCCGGATTGAGAACTGCGGGTTCGACTGGCCGGGAAAAAAAATCATCAGGATGACGCATAAAGTATTGATCCAGAGCGTCTTCGTGGCCTATGAGGATGGTCAGAGAATCCTGCATTCCTCTGCCCACCCGGCCTGATCGCTGCCAGGTTGCCATCATTGAGCCGGGATAGCCGACCAAAATACAGATGTCAAGGTTGCCGATGTCAATGCCCAGTTCAAGGGCAGATGTGGATATCACCCCGAGCAGAGAGCCATCGGCAAGCTGGTTCTCTATTCTGCGGCGTTGTTCAGGTAGAAAACCGGCCCGATATGAAGCAATAGAGCCGGAATTATCACCAAGTCGTTTTTCTGTCCACAGGGTGATCAGCTCGGTCATCTTACGGGATTGGGTGTAGACTATGGTGCGGAGTTGCCGATGAACAGCAGCCTGAAGAAGCATTGAGGCCGCAACTGGGGCGGACTCCAGAGGGGTAAGCAGCGTGAAATGGCGTGCCGGACGGGGAGCGCCTGAGGTGGTGATAACATCAAGATCCTGGCCAATCAGCTTGTCCCCCAATTCTTTTGGGTTGCCGATGGTTGCGGAAGAGAGCAGGAAAACAGGATTTGCTCCATAGAGACGGCAGGTTCGCTGCAAACGTCTGATGACCCAGGCAATATGTGATCCGAAAACACCACGGTAGGTGTGAACTTCGTCAAGGATCACGTGGGTCAGTCCTGCAAAAAGATGTGCCCAGTTGTCCTGATAGGGAAGCAGGGAAAGATGAAGCATGTCAGGATTGGTGATGAGAATACCGGGCAGGCAGTCTCGTATTTTTTTGCGTTTGTAGGGTGTGGTATCTCCATCATACACGGCAACAGGATTGGCAAGACTGCCTTGCCGACAATGGTCGGGGAGGAGAGCTGCCATCTCCTCAATTGTGGCCAGTTGATCCCGGGAAAGGGCTTTTAACGGGAAAATGTAGAGTGCTCTGGCAGCAGGATCCTGGATAAGTCTGGAAAAAACCGGCAGATTATAGATAAGACTCTTTCCGCTTGAGGTGGGTGTGGCCACCATGATGTTGTTGTTGTCCAGAACTTTTTGAATGGCCAGTTTCTGGTGACTGTAGAGTGCCTTAATGCCCATATCCTGCAGTAACTGCTGAATGTCGGCAGATAAAAAATCTGCACTCGCTGTTATTGCGTCACTTGCCGGCAGGGTTTTATGGGCCACAACCTGTGGGCCAAACTGTCGAGAACGCTGCATGGCAGAGATATATTCTGCAACTGTTGCTGTTGTTTCATTCATCAGGAATGTCTTCACGGTACGCAATCTGCAGTCATGGGATGTTTAGGGTTTATATATTGTGAAAGATCTTCTATTATTCTTCAATCACTCAGGCTGGATCAGAGAGACCAGCTCTACAAATGAAAGTTGATTTATTGGCATGGCAGTCATGGTGCTTTGCAGATAATTTTCTTACACAACCTGTACCACTTGAAAAAATGATAACTGTTGCAACTTTAGGTCCGGAAAAATCACATGCATGGCAGGCGGCTGCTCAATATGCCCCTGGGGCCCGTATTCAAGTCTATCCACATACCCGTGGCCTGATTGATGCCTTTGTGGCTGGAGATGCCCGGTTTGCCGTGGTACCGGTATATAATACCCGTGCCGGTGAAAATAAAAAGTTTTTCCGTTTGTTTGACCGGATAAAACAGGGCTACTGGATTGACAACATCGTGCTACCAGCGCATCTTTCCCTGGGGGTTTTTAACGATGTTGATCAGGTGGACAGCCTTGAGGTTCTGGTGGGCAAGCGTTCCGTTTTCAGGCAATGTGAAGAGTTTATCGGGAATACCTTTCCTGATATTGCCCTGCTCAGTGTTCATAATCTTGATCAGAGTGTGCAGCGGATTCGTGAACAGGGGTTGCCTGGACATGGTGTCATTGATACCGAAGAAATGCTGACCGGCCATGGTTTGCATGTACTTGAGCGGGAAGTTGCTCCCCATAACCGGACACGTTACGCCGTGCTTGGCTCTGAACTGGCAGCTTCAACCGGCTACGATGCCACAGCATTTATAACCCGTCCGCTTGATGACCGGGTGGGCATGCTGGTGGATATTCTAGGTGAATTCTCCAGGCGGGGGATTAATATTTTAGATATGCGATCCGAGGGGGATATCAAAACCCAGAAATTGCAGATTTATATTGAAATTGAAGGGCATTGCCAGGATGCGGTAGTGAGCGGTGCCATAGCCCATATTGAAAAAACGATCATTGGTCTGGCAAAATCAATCCATCTGCTGGGGAGCTTTCCTCGCGTTGATATGCGTACCAAGTATATACAATCGTTCGGGTTTGTCGGGACCGGAGATATGAGCAAATGGTTTGCTGATCGTCTTGAAAACGAAGGCTATCAGGTAGTTATGACCGGGCGTAGTACCCGGCTTAGACCAGAGGAGATGATTAAGGACGTTGATGTGGTTGTCATCTGCGTGCCGATCTCTGCCACAGCTTCCACCATTAATGAATATGGTCCGCTGCTTAAAAGTGGACAGGCGCTGATTTTGCTGGCCGGTGAATCTGAGACCACCTTAAATGCGGCTATAGAGGTCACCGGACAAGGTGTGGAGGTTATGCTGGTGCATAATCTGTGGGGGCCACAGGCGGCGACCATGAAAGATAAAAATGCCATTGTTGTCCGCACCTTTCGTAGCGGTAGATTCTGCAGCGAATTTGAGGCGTTTTTATATAAACATGGTGCTGCAATCTTTCAGGATGTACCGCAAAAACATGATCTACTCATGGGGGTTGGTCAAAAATTGCCAACCGTTATTTCTGTCGCTCTTGCCATGACCCTGGATGAAAACGGCATTACCGCCGATGACATTGCCAGCCATTGTACCCTGACCTCACTCTATCCCATTTTAGCTATGGCAAGAGTCCATTCTCAGAACCCGAGAACGTATGCTGAAATTATGGCAACATCGGGTGATAGCCGTAAAATCGTTGTGGATTTTGTCACAAATCTCAACCGGGTTATGGATATTGCCGATCAAGGGAGGATTGCCGAGCTATGTACGCTTATTAGTGGTAATTCAAACCATTTGACTGCTGATTTTCTTTCTGCCCGGATGGATCAGGCCAAGGCCGTTGATGAAGTGCTGGGGAGCATGATTTAATGGCTGCCGGTTGACTTGATGTGGTTTGTGGTTAATATGGTGTAGAGAAAATGAGCGCAAGATGGAAGCCATCCCCTTACCAGTCACCGCTTTGAAAGAATTATTGAATGCGTATAAAAAGATTTCATATACATTTGGTCTGTCCAGTGTAATTTCCCTCAGAAGGAGTTTGACCCTCGATGTTAGAACGTGCTTTAGCTTACCTTGAAGAAAAACACACCTGTCCCCATTGTAAAGAAGAACTTACTCTCTGTTATGCGCCGCCAATGCATGTTGGTGATGGCCTGGGCTGGGGATCGGAGTTTTTATTTATCTGTCTCAATGATGACTGCTCGCTCTTTGTCAATGGCTGGGATTTTGTAGAAAATCAGTATGGCCATGTTGGTTCGTATCGTCATATGGAGATACCCAATAGCAATGAAAGCTATAATATGATGGTGGCCGGTGCCGGTGCCTTTACCGGTAGTATTGTAGACGTGGAAGCGTTGAAAAAGCAGAATAAACGCTATCAACAGGAAAAAGCTGCGATTGCGAAACTCGATAACTGTGTTGAAGCACACGATCTAGAGCCTGTACTTTATCTGCTCACCGATAATGCGGCTTCACCAGCTGATCGAAAACGTGCAGCAGAAATCCTTATTTCCTTAAATGATTTGGATTGCATAGAGCCTTTACGCAACCATGATTTTGGTGATAACCATATTGAACAGGATATCAATATGGCTATCAGTAAAATTCTGGCAAGCCATTATTTACGGGAGTGTCCTTTTTGTACAGAGCTGGTTAAGGCACGGGCAAAAGTTTGCAAGCATTGTCAGAAGGAGCTTGACAAAGCATAGGTGTCGAGTTTCCTCTTGCCAAACCTGGCAGGAGCGGGTATAAAAGTCGACGTTGTGGTGAGCGTAGCTCAGCTGGTGGTAGCACCGGGTTGTGGCCTCGGAGGTCGTGGGTTCAAGTCCCATCGCTCACCCCACAAATTTTAAGGCGTTTCAGGAGGCTATCCTGAAACGCCTTTTTTTATTCGCCCTTCTCTGAAGATCGGGGAGGCAATGAGGACTCTCTGTTGGCAGGGAGTTGGATCGTAAAGGTCGTTCCTTTGCCCGGCTCGCTCTCAACAGATATCTGGCCGTTATGATGGGAAGTTATAATATAATAGGACACAGACAACCCTAACCCGGTTCCTTCACCCACGGGTTTTGTGGTGAAGAAAGGTTCAAATATCGATTGCTGAACTTTCTTACTGATTCCCGGTCCATTGTCAGCTATCGTTATTTCAAGACCGTTCTGTTGTGGGGTGGTCGTGAGGATAATCTCCGGTTCCTGCTCTGTTAATGTCATTGGCCCCAGCGCCTGGGCCGCATTTTTGATAATATTTAATAAGACTTGGCCTATTTCTGTCTTTGCACAATATATTGCATCTATGTCGCCATAGTTTTTCGTTATTGTAATTTTTTTGAAATCATAGGTTTGCTTGAGGGTATAGTCTGACGCTGCAAGAGAGAGCGTCTGGTCAAGAATCTCGTTAATATTACAAAGCTCAAGACCACTGTTTTTGCTGGAACGGCCAAAGTCAAGCATGCTTTTGACAATATTTGCTGCCCGTTCGCCAGCAGAATGAATTGATTCCAGATAACGAAGAATACCCCGTTGCTGGAGATAATTCTGCATTTTTTCCAGGTCGAAACCAAGTGCGTCGGCGATTGCCTTGTTTTTCTTTAAGTCAGGTCGGAGTTGCCGCAGAACCATTTGGCATGATTGCAAAATAATTCCAAGCGGGTTATTTATTTCATGAGCCATTCCTGCAGCAAGACCTCCTACAGCCATCATTTTTTCTGTTTGAACAAGGATCTCCTGGGTGTGTTTTTTTTCTGTGATGTCCCGGATAAGGACCTGCAGGAGCGTGTCAGATTTTAGATGTATTGCTGTCATCGCAATTTCTGCGGCAATAAGTGATTGATCGGCTGTTTGTAACGTCCATTCAAAGTACTGGGGGGTCAGAAGAGCAGTTTTGATTTTATTGAGGCATTCTGTCTTGGACTGTTTACCATTCGACTGTTTTTCAGGGCAAAAATTGTAGAGGTTCTGCTTAAGTATCTTTTCGCGGCTGACCTTGAACAGTTCAGCTGTTTTTTGATTACAGGCAAGAATGGAAGAGCCTTTCATGATGAGAATGGCATCACTTGAGAACTCAAAGAGCTTTCTGTAACGCTCTTCGTTTTCAATCAGGTATTTTTCAGCTGTTTTACGTTTGTTGATTTCCTTGCGAAGTTGAATGTTTTTTTCAGTGAGGGTGTTTCGCTGTTTGGTTGATTCGTCAAATCGTGTTTTTAAGACAAGATGTCTGATATTTGTTGTAATTGACCAAATCAGGCCAAACAGGAGGATGAATACCATAGCCGCTGCACCGGCGAGGAACTGCCCTGTATTGATGCTGCCAAAAATTTCCCTTTCCAGAACGTAGCCTGTCAGGTACAGAGGGAAAGGATTAATAGGTACGCGCATCAGGAGCATCTTATGGACTTTTTCCCCCTCATGCACTGTGATTCGTCGGGGATGAGTTGTCTGGGCAATCGTGTCTTTATGTTGTTTCCAGGGAAAGTTTATTTGGCGGTCGGTGAGGACTTTGAGAGCAGTACCGTCAGTCAGTGTTAAGTTGAAGGCTTTACTGGACAGGGTGGTTTCGGGGGAAAGAAAATGATTGTAGAGGGTCTCTATGTTAAGCGTGGCAAGCAACCAGCCACAGATTTTTTTCTTATAATGACAGGCTGCGACAAAAACTATTTCATGGCCGTTTGATGTCTTCTCGATGATGAGTTGCGGTTCCTCGCTAATGGTCTGCGATTGTTTTTCCCAGGAGATGGTGACAGTTTTTTTGAGTGGCTGGAAGGTTTCTGAACTTGCCAGGAGCTTTGTGTCGTCGTTAATAAAGATAATTCGGTTGTAGATGGGTTGATCATCAATGTTTTTTTCCTGAAGAGTTTTCCGCATAACCTGACTGATGGAAAAGAGGCTGATTTTCAGCCCATATTCCTCAGACATTCCCATTGCTCGATTATTGAAATAGTTCTGGATCTCCTGGGAATCGGCGAGATTGTTTATATCGTATTTACGTTCCAGATCGGAAGAGCGTC
>RKSL01000143.1 GCA_008633435.1 Candidatus Desulfobulbus rimicarensis
CAAAAGTGACCAATTTTCATTTTTTTTAGAGTCGACAATCTTGCAGTAATGCTGGTTTATACAGGCGAACAACGTCTTTTACAAAAAGGCATTACACTCTACGGGAATTCTTCAGTAAACCAGCAACCTTTTCCGGATCCTTTCTGCCGGGTTCAGCTTCAACTCCGGAACAAAGATCCACTCCGGCCGGATGCACGGCACGAACAGCTTCAGCAACATTATCAGGATCTATGCCCCCGGCCAGCCAAATGGGGACAGTGGTCTCGACCTTATCCATGAGTTTCCGAACAACACTCCAGTCTGAAATCAACCCTGTTCCACCAAATTTTTCGACCCCTTGAAGTACAGCCACTGTATCAAAGATGAGCAGATCAATACCTGCATCGACATATTCACGTACAGTGTTTTCAAAATCAACACAATCAACCTCGTTTCCAGCCGCCGGCAAATGAACAGACTGCCAGAGTTGAATATCGGGATGCGCCTGTTTGATTTTTCGAATATGTGCGATATCTGCAAGACTTAAAAACTGAACAGCATGGGGTTTGAGAGTTTCAATAAGCACCTCAAGCCGTGGCTGTTCCATGTGAAAAACCAGGGCAACACTCTTAATGCCGCCTGCATATGAGGCAGCAAAAAGTGGTGCTGACTGGTCAATAGTGAGCGAGCGGGGAGAAAAATTGACTTCAACCACCACGCCAAAATAGTCTGCGCCATGGACATCGGCAAGACGCGCATCTTCGACAGTGGTGGTTCCGCAAATTTTTACCCCGCAATGGTGATGCATAGAGCCGGTTATCCTTTCAGCCAGTTATCGTTCATAAAGGATTTTTCCACCCCGTTTTCGGTGATGGTGCCGCCCATATTATCCACAGTGGTCTCAATGATACGACTTTCCGGTACGCCCTGATCACTGAGATATTGTAAGATTTTATCATAGGTTTCCTGGTTCTGGGTCAGGGCAAAAATAGTCGGCCCGACAGAGCTCATCCCGGCGATTTCTGCGCCAATACCCCGAAAGGTATTGATGTAGCTGTAAATGGGTGTGCCATAGGCGCCATGCTGCTCACACTCTGCCCGTTTGGAACCAAGATAGGAAATATCAAAAAGAGCGTCCCCTATTTTCTTCAAATCACCCCGAATCATGGCCGGAATCATATCGAGCAGAACAAGCTCTGCCTTGGCTCCGGCCTGCATGGAATCGAGAAATCGTGCCCTGCGCAGCAACAGCTCAGCCTCAGACTCGGCAGAGGTTTCCTTGCCTGTGTACTCATCCTCAAGACTCTCAACATCCGGAATAAAGATAATGGCTTTGGTGTCTGGCAGAGGCACCCGATACACCATGGTCAGGTCGTCACTGGCCACAATCCAACCACCATTTACACCAGCCATGGCACCAATACCGGTTTCAAAGGCAGGAAGCAGATAGTCTGCACCAATCGGGCTTTCCTCACAGGCAAGAAACCCCATGATCCTTCGCAGCTCCCAGCCATGAAAAGGACGGCCAAGCACCTCATTCATGCCAAGACAGATAGCACACATGGAGCCAATGGAAGAGCCAAGACCAACATGGCGGCGTTTATGATCATGCAGATCAATCTCAAAGCCGCCTTGATAGCCAAGGAGCTGTTTAAAGGCATGACCAAAATGCTCGGTAATCAGCTTACGCTCGCCAGTTACACGAATTTCCGGTTCTGGAATGGCTTTTACTTTAGCATGGAAAAATATCTCAACGGCAAAACCAAGTCCACCACCGCCGGGACGGTTGAGGTTAAAGCGATTCATATCAAGAACAGTCGGATGCAATCTGGCAGGCACCTTGACATCAACTTCACGATACGTATCAACGGTTTCCACAGTTTTGGGCTCTACGCCCATTGCTTCGTAAGAGTGGATAAAATCGGTATTCCCCGGTTCAAACTCTTCTAAAACAGTAGTGATTTTGTCAAAAGGTCCGCCAATAATACCGATTTCAATTTTTTGCTTACTCACGCAGTTACCTCCCGGATTTTTTATTCACTGTAGTAGAGAATTATAGAAAAGATTTTCTTGTTTTCCCATTGACCCTACTCGACTTGGAGCGACACGACAGAAACAATATAAGCCCAAAAAATTACAGGGTTGCGTGATTTTTGTCAAGAATAAGATAGCGTAAGCAGAATCGTTTTAACCGGGCGTGGCCAGCAGTACGCACTCATGGGTGCCTTGAAAAATTAGAATTTTCGTTCGAGGTCAGGTAAGCGACCATCGGGAGACTCCGAGGAACAGGAAAATTAAAAAGTGCTGCATATTAGTCATACGTGAGCATTTTTCATTTTCCTGTGACGCAGAGATCGGGCGAGATAAGCGAGGTTACGAGACTTCGAAAGGCAATTTTTCAAGGTGGCCTCATGATTTGCAGAAACGGGGAACCGCCAGACGGAAGATGACACCACCAGTCAGCTTTTTTCAGCGCACATTTTTTTTAATACCAGTGTGCTGAAAAAAGCTGCTATTCTGATGAAATATTAGAGATTTTTAACCTGACGAGCAAGAGCCGCAGCCTGCTCTTCAGCCCTTGCCAGCACAGTGTCATCAGGCCGACCCTGCCATTCCACCGGGTCAACAAAGTCCCATTTCAATTTTTCAGTCAGGGTTTCCATTTCACGCTGCGCCCCGCCTGACCAGCCAAAAGAGCCAAATCGCAACACTTGTTTATTCCAGACCTTTTTGCGGCCAAACATATCCAGCGTCCAGGCCATGGGAGGAAACATCCGGTACTCATAGGTCGGCATACCCAGGATCAGTCCGGCCGATTTCCAGGCAGAGGCCAGAATGAAGCCGACATGATCATGGGGAACCCGGTAAATATGCACAGGAACCCCTTCTGCCCTCACCCCCTGCACCATGCTGTTAACCACCTGCTGGGTGTTGCCGTACATGCTCGACCAGATCACGGTTATTTCCGGTTCTGCCGGGCCATTCATATAAGCGGCAAAACGGCTGTAGGCTTCAATAATTGCCTTGGGATTCTCCCGCCAGACAATACCGTGCGACGGAGCAACCATTTGGATATCCAGATCTTTGACAAGATCAATTGCCTTGGTGACAAACATGGAAAACCCACCGATAATGTTGGCATAATAGCGCAAGGCTTCATCCATGAAAAATCTATGCTGTTCAGAAGAGAGCTGATCATCAAAAATGACATCTGTTATGGCTCCATACGAGCCAAAGGCATCGCAGGAAAAGAGAATTCCAGAGGATTTCTCAAAAGAAAACATGGTTTCCGGCCAATGCAGGTTGGGCGCCTCATAAAAAACCAGCTCCCGCCCCTTACCAAGATCGAGTGTGTCGCCGGTTTTGACAATATGGACATTTTTTTCAATACCGCAGAATGCCTTGAGCACAGCCGCACCTTTTTCGGTGATGTAGAACTGCAAATCAGGATTTTTGCGGTAAAAAGCAGGAAGCCAGCTGGTGTGATCGGGCTCCATATGATTGATGATCAGATAATCCACATCTTCAGGCTGCACAGGAATTGATGCCAGCTCCCGTTCAAACTCCGCAGGTTTATCGTCCACATCTTCGGTAAGATCAATAATGGCTGTCTTTTCCCCCTGCACCACGTAGGAGTTAATGGAGATACCATCGGTCATCGGCCACATCCCTTCAAAGAGCTGGTCGTTTTCAAGGTTTATTCCTAACCGGTAAATACCTTCTGCCATGGCTGTTGCCTTCATTTTTCCCTCCAGCTTGATAACGATGTTGGTAAGTAAAGATAATGGTAAAATACTCCTTTTTGTGTATATGACAAGGCATAAAGACCACAGCCTCATCAGAACCCTCTACAGGTTACAGATCAAAAAGAGCAACCACTGGCAACTGTTTTGCTTTCCAGTTTTTCCAGCAACATGGTATGAATGATCGTGAAGATATTTTTTTTCTGATATCCTCGACTACTTTTTTGAGGACATGGATCCTTTTTTCTCATATTTGCTGCTTTTTTATGGATACATTTGATGTCGTAATAATTGGTGCCGGTCATGCCGGATGTGAGGCTGCCCTTGCCTGCGCCCGTATGGGCTGCAACACTCTTGTCTGTGTAATTAACGCAGATACCATAGGCGCCATGTCATGCAACCCGGCCATCGGAGGGCTGGCCAAGGGACATCTGGTCAAGGAAATTGATGCCCTTGGCGGTGAAATGGCCAAAAATATAGATGCTACAGGCATTCAGTTTCGACGACTCAACACCAGCAAGGGGCCGGCTGTACGTTCCTCCCGGGCCCAGGCAGACCGGTTGCTGTACCGGCTGCGCATGAAAAATATTCTCGAAAACCAGCCAAATCTTGAAATCCGCCAGACTGTTGTCGATGAAATAGTGGTTAAAAATGATCGGGTAACCGGCATCAGAACCTCCCTTGACGAAGAGATTGCCACCAAAGCGGTGGTGGTCTGCACCGGCACTTTTTTAAACGGCCTTATCCATGTCGGCCTGAAAAATTTCCAGGCCGGACGCATGGGGGATTCGCCTTCCACCCAATTGGCCAGATGGTACAAAGACAACGGTTTTGCCGTGGGCCGCATGAAAACAGGCACTGTTCCCCGGCTGGATGGCAACACCATCGATTACTCGGAGCTTGAAACGCAGCACACTGACGATCCGCCATCCATGTTTTCTTTTTCCAGCGATAGAAAAACAGTTTTGCCCCAACGCCCCTGCTATATCACCTATACCAACGAAACAACCCATGAGATTATCCGCAAGGGAATAGACCAGTCCCCTATGTATGCGGGCATAATCGAAGGAATTGGTGCTCGATACTGCCCCTCCATTGAGGATAAAGTCATGCGCTTTCCAGACAAGCTCAGGCATCAGGTTTTTCTGGAACCGGAAGGGCTGGACACGGTTGAAGTCTACCCCAATGGTATCCCCACCAGTCTTCCTCTACAGGTACAGGTGGACATGGTTCATTCAATCAAGGGGTTGGAAAACGCTCGCATTATCCGCCCCGGATACGCCATTGAATATGACTATATTGATCCGCTTGAGCTGAAACCCACCCTTGAAACCAAAAAAACCAGCGGCCTGTTCCATGCCGGGCAAATCAACGGCACCTCCGGCTATGAAGAAGCTGCAGGCCAGGGATTGATGGCTGCCATTAACGCCGTCAAACTGGTTCGTGATGAAAAACCGCTCATTTTAGACAGATCGCAGGCCTATATCGGCGTACTCATTGATGATCTGGTCACTCTCGGCACCAAAGAGCCGTACCGTCTTTTTACATCCAGAGCTGAATACCGCCTGCTGCTGCGTGAAGACAATGCTGACCTGCGCCTGCGTGAAATCGGCTACAAACTGGGCCTTATTGATGACACCACATGGGAACAGTTTACCACCAAAAAACAGGCCATTGAAGAGGCGATTTCAATCCTTGAGCGGATACGAATAAAACCGACAGCCGCAGTGAATACGTATCTCAGCGAACATGGCTCAACCCCACTCACCCAGGCCATGACCATGACTGAAATGCTGCGCAGACCTGAAATCAAACTCAGCCAACTCCCCGCCCTTGCCAGGCGGACAGGAATTGAGCCTCCGGCACAGGTTACTGAGCTTGCCTTTGTTGATGAAGTTGAGCTACAGATTAAATATGCTGGATATATACAACGCCAGCAGGAACAGGTAGATCGCTTCAAAAAACTGGAGCGTACCAGACTGCCAGCAGACCTTGACTACACCACTCTGCCCGGGCTTTCCAATGAAGTGGTAGAAAAACTCAACACAGTGCGACCCTGCTCCCTGGGACAGGCCCTGCGTATATCTGGTGTCACTCCGGCTGCCATTTCAGTGCTGCAGGTGCATCTCAAAAAGCTGGGGTTGCTGTAACAGCTTCCCCGTAAAAAAATCAGCCATCCCGCCATGCTTCCATATCCACATATTGACCCGGTAATCATCAGCCTGGGCAAGCTCAAAATCCGCTGGTACGGCCTGATGTATATCCTTGGCTTTATTGCCGCCCATCTGCTGGTACGGTATCAAGCCAGAAAATTTCGTTACAACCGACTGCTTAAGCTGCAGGACAACCTGAATCTTGCCATTATTGCCGGGGTCATTCTCGGTGGCAGACTTGGCTACGTCCTCTTTTACAACCTCTCCTATTTTAGCCAACATCCCCTGGAAATTTTTGCCACCTGGCAGGGGGGAATGTCGTTTCACGGTGGTTGCATCGGCGTTATTGTTGCCGGGATACTTTTTTGCAGAAAAAACAGACTTGATTTCTGGAAAACAGCCGATCTTTATGTGGTTACGGTTCCCATTGGACTGGGACTGGGCAGAATCGGCAACTTCATCAATGGCGAGCTCTATGGCCGGGTTACAGATGTGCCCTGGGCCATGGTTTTTCCCGGGGGCGGAGCTCTTCCCAGACATCCTTCCCAGCTCTACGAAATGTTGCTTGAGGGGCTTTGTCTTTTCGTCATACTCTGGTCAGTAAAATATCGTCCCTGGCAGGAAAAAGACAAAGGACTGTTATGGCCCCATGGATCCTTGCTTGCCCTGTTTCTGATCCTTTACGGTATCGCCCGTTTCATGGTGGAATTTGTCAGGGAACCTGACCCGCAACTGGGTAAGGTGTTTGCTCAGCTGACCATGGGCCAGCTTCTCAGTCTTGCCATGATGGCAGGAGGGATTGTACTCTGGAGTATACGCAAAAAAATGGCAGGAACTTCCTGAGCAGAAGCTCCTGCCATTTCCCTGAAAATTGCCCTCTGCAAGAAATGAGAGAGCAGGTAGTGAAGAGGTTAAGCCCTGCTCTTCTTGCCTTCCCTGCTACAGAGCGAGGACTTCGTTCTTCGTTAGCAGCTCGGACAGAACTGCTCCAGCCGCGCGGCGTTACTGAATTTTCCTAACCAGTGCTTTACCAGGTCGAAATCTGATTCCCCGGCGCGAAGGAATAGGTACTTCCTCACCTGTACGCGGGTTACGACCAAGCCGTGGAGCCCGTTGAATAACAGAAAAACTTCCAAACCCTACCAGGGTAACCCGTTCGCCCTCTTCCATGGCACTGCTCATTGTCTGCAACATACCGTTTAAGCCCCGCTCAGCTGCAACTTTACTGATGTTTGCCGACTGGGCAATTGATTCGACCAGGTCATTTTTATTCATCACTCCCTCCAAAAAATTTCGAAGCATTGTTCTCATTTTCTTTGTGTTTTTCCAATTACCATCTTTTCAGATGAATTTAAAACGCAATTTACGCAAAAAAACAACTGGGGAAACTACCCATTTTTATATAGGTAATTCTACCTAATAGGCTGGGGGGCAATGGAAAAAATGAGGAAACTATTCAGGAACTACAATAGAGTTGCGTACCACATGGTTGACAAGATCAACCGTTTTTTTCATCTTGAATTTTTTTAATAGATTCGCGCGATAATGGTCAATTGTTCTATGACTCAAACAAAGTGTTGCGGCCATTTCCCTGCTGGTTAGCCCTTTAACCACCATTTGCAGAACCTGCTTTTCACGGTTAGTCAACTGAACCAATGGGTTTTTCTGTGGATTACGAAATGCAGAAATCATCTCACCACTTACCTCGGCAACCAACTGTGGAGAGATATACACTCTTCCCTGCTGCACAGTTTTAATTGCCGTTAACAATTCAGTATCTGAATCGTCTTTAAGCAGATAGCCATGAGCGCCAGCTGAAATGGTCTGATAAAAATACTGAACCAAGGCATGCATTGTCAGGATGAGTATATGCACATCAGGATATCGTTCACGTAAAACAGGCAACACTTCAATACCATTGAGTTTTTTCATGGAAATATCAAGAATTACCATATCTGTATCATGGCTGGCCATCACCTCAAGCAATGCCTTGCCGTCAGCAGCTTCTGCCACAACTTCCATGTCCTGCGCCTGGGCAAGCATTGATCGTATCCCCAGTCTGAACAGGCCATGGTCATCGGCAATAATTACCTGATACTTTCCCATGTATGTATACTATTAATAATACGTGATAAAAAACACACTCAAAAAAAATCAATACTCACCGGACAATGGTCAGAGCCGGTAATTTCATCATGGATGAATGCATTTTTTACTCTGTCGCGGCTGCCTGGATCAACAACAAAATAATCAATACGCCAACCAATGTTTCTTGCCCGGGCATTAAAGCGATAACTCCACCAGCTATAGTGCTGCGGTTCCTGATTAAACTGGCGGAAGGTATCAACATAGCCGGCAGAGATGACCTCATCCAGCCAGGCACGTTCCTCTGGAGAAAAACCGGGGTTTTTCTGATTGGACTGTGGATTTGCCAGATCAATTTCCCTATGGGCGACATTAAGATCACCACATAAAATGACAGATTTCTCTTTTGCCAGTCTCTCCATCATGGCAAGCACTTCGCGGTTAAAGGCAAGTTTATAATCAAGCCGTTTCAGACCATGTTGAGCATTGGGAAAATACACATTGATAAAATAAAACTCATCAAATTCAAGCGTTAACACCCGACCTTCGCTGTCAAACTCTTCACGATCCAGTCCATACACCACGTTAACCGGCTCTTTTTTTGAAAAAACAGCAGTGCCGGAATACCCTTTTTTCTGTGCAGGATACCAGTAAGCATGGTAGCCGGGAATGGACTTCACCTCGTCGGGTAGCTGATCTGGCAGGGCTTTGATTTCCTGCAGGCCAAAAATGTCGGCATCAAATTCATGGAAGACATCTAAAAACCCTTTTTTCATAGCCGCCCGCAGCCCGTTCACATTCCAGGAAACCATTTTTTTAATCCCGTTTGCCATAGATGACGAGCGGGGTACCCCGGCGACCCGCCTTGGTTTCACACCTTTTTGCGGGCAGAGATGCTCAATTACACAACGATCACAATGGGGAAGCCTGGGTTTACAGGTTCCCTGGCCAAAGGCTACCAGTATGGAGTTAACCGGTATCCAGTAGCGCATGGGCAGTGTATCGCGCAATGCCATCTCTGTCTGCAATGGAGTAGAGGTCTCCACATACCCCCAGATATTCATAATCCGGTGTACATGGGTATCCACGCAAATGGCTGGTTTATTAAAGGCAACTGCAACCACTAAATTTGCCGTTTTCCGCCCCACTCCCGGCAGTTTAACCAGCTCTTCAACCGTGTCAGGAACCCGTCCCCCAAACTCCTGTTCAAGAACCCCGGGCAGAGCTGCCAGATATTTTGCCTTATTGCGGTAAAACCCCACAGGAAATACTATTTTCTCCAGTTCCGCCACAGTCAACCCGGTCAGATCATCACTGGTATCCACGCGGGAAAAAAGCCGCCGGGACGCAGCAGCTGTGACCTCATCTTTTGTCCGGGCAGAAAGGATAGTTGCCACCAGCACTTTAAAAGGATCCTTGGTCTGGGCGGCAATGAGATCAACCACCGGCACCTCATACTCTGCAACTTCTGTACGCAGAATATCCAGTATTTCAGCAATAGGAAAAGACATCGCTTAAACAAGCCTTTGTTGTACAGCACTCTTTTGCTGCTCAAGGGTCTGAGTATACTGACCGGTCAACTCATTTTCCAGTCGCGTCCACTCCTCTTTGATCCTGGTCTGTAAGGCAAGCTCCGGATTGCCG
>RKSL01000022.1 GCA_008633435.1 Candidatus Desulfobulbus rimicarensis
GCTTTCCATGCGTCAGAACGGCCAGGATTATTTTTATCTGTACGACGGCAAGGGCAATGTAACCGCAGTTGTTGACAGCAGTCAGCAGGTTGTGGCAACATATCAGTACAATGTCCGCTTTCTCTTCGCTCAAGCAGACCTACCCGACTCTGTTTTTTTCATATGTCACATTTGGGTAGGAACAGGGGAATCCCTGATAGTTTTTGAAGTTCAGGGTTTTTCCCTGTGAAGTAATATAATCGGGCGTAAGGGGTATTTTACCCTTGCCGCCGGGGGCATCAAGGGCATAGGTCGGAATTGCCATGCCCGAGACCCTGCCAATGAGTTGCTGCATAATACCAACCCCGGTTTCAATGTTCGTGCGAAAATGAGCCGTCCCTCGAGTCAGGTCTCCCTGGAAAAGGTAATAGGGTTTTACCCGTATAGCCAATAGCTTACAAAACAGTTCCCTGAGAATTTCAGTAGAATCATTCACCCCTCGTAACAATACGGTCTGGCAGCCCAGGGCAATGCCTGCGTCGGCCAGCAACGCACAGGCGGTTTTAGCCTCTGACGTTATTTCTGCCGGATGATTGAAATGGGTATTAATGTAGAGGGGATGATATTTTTTCAGCATGGCCACCAGTTCCGGGGTTACCCGCATGGGCAGGGTACAGGGAATGCGGCTGCCTATGCGGATAACCTCTATGGAAGGGATTTTTTTGAGCCGTTGGAGTATACACTCCAGTCGATCATCTGCAAGGAGTAACGGATCTCCCCCTGAAAGTAAAACTTCCCGTATTTCGGGTGTATGCTTTAGATAGTTAAGTCCCTCGGAGATGGTCTTGTCAGTAATGATCATCTCCTGTTTACCTACTTTGCGTTTTCTGGTGCAAAAGCGGCAATACATTGCACATTCACTGCAGACCAGAAACAGCGCCCGATCCGGATATTTATGAACCAGGTTTGGTACAGGGCTCAAATTCTCCTCCCCTAAAGGGTCTTCCATGCCCATCGGATCATCAAGTTCTGCCGTGTCAGGTACTGCCTGCCGGTATAGGGGCTGGCCAGCCTTTTTAATGAGTGCAAGATAATAGGGCGGAATCCGCATCGGATACTGATCGATAACAGAAGAAATGTCATCAGTGATACAGCCGAGTTCATCTGCAATTGCTGCGCTGGAGCTGATAGAGTTTTTTATTTCGTTTTGCCAGGTTGTCATTGCACGCTAAAGGGTGTAAGTGCTACAAGGGAGGTATAATGGAACCTTAAAAAACCTGGTTCCACAAACTGGAAGCAGATCACTATTACAGGTCTGTATAATCGGCATCCATCGGTTCCGTCAATGTGAACGGTAATGAGGAGAAGGCAATGTCTGAAAATTCTGCCATGTTCAAGTATGATGAGTACGGCAACACCCGTGAAATTTATGTGTATACCAGTGGTTCGGGGTTACACGGCAACGCATTTATTAATAAAGGAACAGCATTCACCTGGGATGAGCGGGTCAGGCTCGGGCTGGTGTCCATGCTGCCCCCGGCTGTGCGCACCCTGGAAGAGCAGGTGGCAAACAGTAAATATAAAGTTCAAAATAAAAATTCAGATATTGATCGGTTTATTTATATCCGTTCACTGTTTGACCGCAATGTTACTTTGGCTCATGCATTGATCAAAAATGATATTGCGAAAAACATGTCGATAATCTATACCCCAACGGTTGGCCTTGCCTGCCAGAATTATTCATCCATGTTTCGTTCGGCCAATGGCCTCCATTTTTATCCGGGGAATATTGATTATGCCGAGGATGTACTCAGGCGGTTTCAGCAACGTGATATCCGGGTTGCTGTTGTCACTGATAATCAGGGGATCCTGGGGATTGGCGATCAGGGGGCAGGCGGTATTGCCATCTGTGTGGGTAAGTTGATGTTATACACCCAGGGAGCCGGCATTGCCCCCTGGCATTGTTTGCCAATATCTCTTGATGTGGGGACAAATAATGAAAAACTGCTCAATGACGATGAATATCTCGGCTGGCGTCATAAACGAATCACTGGTGATCAATATATTGATTTTATTCAGCGATTTGCCAGAGCTTTCCGCAATGTGTTTCCCAATGCATTATGTCAGTGGGAGGATTTTTCCAAACAAAACGCCTTTGCTATTCGTGATGCCTATCTTAAAGATGTAATTTCTTTTAATGATGATATTCAGGGTACTGGCTCTGTGGCTCTGTCAGGAATTTTTACGGCAATGAGAATTAAACAGGAAAAGCTCTCTGATCAGGTTTTTCTTATCCACGGGGCAGGAGCAGGCGGCATAGGTATTGCCGAACAAATAAAGACAGCTCTTGTTGAAGAGGGGATGAGCCAGGAGGATGCCCGTGCCCGGATTTTCGCCCTTGATTCTCGTGGACTCATCACCACAGAGCGTGATTTGTTGCCCTATAAAGAAAAATTTGCCAAAGATCCACAGGCGCTTGACTGGTTGAAAGATGAGAATGATCTGCAGTTGGAAAATGTGGTGAAAAAGGCAGGCGTGACCGTATTGATAGGTACTTCAGGGCAACCAGGCTGTTTCACCCGTGAAGTTGTGACTGCTGTGCTTGAGCACACAGACAGGCCTGTCATTATGCCGTTGTCAAACCCCACTGACCATGCAGAGGCTGTGCCTGCTGATCTCTACAACTGGACACAGGGCAGGGCGCTTGTTGGTACAGGGTCGCCTTTTCCTGATGTCTTATACGAAGGGGCGTCCTACCGCATTGGCCAGGCAAATAATGTGTTTGTGTTTCCCGGGGTTGGTCTGGGAACACTTGCCTCCGGCGCAACCAGGGTATTGCCCGAATTTTTTACTGCAGCATCCAAGGCTGTTTCTCAATGTGTTACCAAAGAGGCTATGGCCCGGGGGACATTGCTGCCTCCTGTGACAGAACTTGCTGATGTGAGTCTGAAAGTTGCACAGGCAGTGGGCGAATCAGCCATTGTTAACAAGGTGAGTCGTCATTGTGCCTTTTCTCAATTTCAACACCAGGATGATCCTGCCCGTTTAAAAGAACTGATTCGCAAGATGCGCTGGGAACCGGATTATCTTCCCCTGGTTGCCATGTAGTTTCAAAACCCGGTGAACTACGCATACCAACAGGGGGGCGTAGTTCATTTTTCTCAGATTTTCATGATGCCGCTCAAGTTCAGACGCTTTTTTCCATTGCTATGTATCGCCCTTGTTGTGTGTATGCTTACCCTGTTTGCAGCAGGCAGGCTTGCCTACCAGCAGGGAGTGGACAAACTTGCGGAAGAAGGTTCGTATCAGCTTATCCTTTATGCCACCTACTTACAGGGAGTGCTGGAAAAATATGAGGCTTTACCAGAGCTTCTGGCCACTGACGAGCGACTGGTGAATTTTTTTCTCCATCCTGGCAGCAGAGAACGGGTTGATGTACTCAACCATTATCTTGAAACAGTGAATGCAATTTCTGATGCCGCTGACACCTATCTTATGGATGCTGAGGGCTTGACCATAGCTGCGAGTAACTGGCAGGCAGAACGTCCGTTTGTGGGGCGTAATTTCAGTTATCGACCCTATTTTCAACAAGCCATGAGTGGTCAGCTGGGGCGTTATTTTGCTTTGGGAACCACGTCAAGCCGCCGGGGGTATTATTTTGCCTATCCTGTCCGCAGTGCGCAAAAAATTGTCGGGGCTGTGGTTATTAAGATTAATATTGACAGTGTCGAAAAAAACTGGGGACATAAAGAGGAAATATTTCTGGTCACAGACCCTGATGGTGTCATTTTTTTAACCACAAAACCGCAATGGCGATTTCATTCTCTGGTACCGCTGACAGCGGAAGTTAAAGAACGTATTCTCAAGAGTAAAAGATATCCCAATGCGCCACTGACCCCGCTTGGTCTTCAGCAAAAAACACCAAAATCTGCAGCCCATGCTCTGGTCGTCCTCCAGGAAGCTGAAAGCAGTACAACGTATCTGCAACAGACCTTTGCCATGGATCACGCGGGCTGGCAGGTGCATGTGTTATCTGAAACAGGTAAGGTTCAGGGTGGCGTGGTCAGGATACTTCTGGCCATTCTTGCTTTTTTTGGTCTGGTCGGCTGTTCTCTGTTTATGGTCTGGCAGAGGCAACAGCGCATCAGGGAACGAATACATCATCAGGAACAGACCCGTGAGATGCTGCAACTGACCAATGCAGGTCTTGAGCAGCGTGTCAATGAGCGAACCTGTGAGCTGACCACCGCAAATACCCTGCTCCGCAAAGAAATAGAAGAGCGAAAAAAAACCGAAGAAAAATTGCGTCTTGCCCGCAGTGAACTGGTGCATACGGCAAAACTTGCAACAATTGGCCAGATGGCAACCGGGATAAACCACGAACTTAATCAACCTCTGGCAGCCATCCAAGCCTATGCAGATAATGGCAGAAAATTTTTGGAGAAAGGCCGGCAACAAGAGGCGTTATGGAATTTTAAGCAGATAAGTGAACTTATTGAACGAATGGCCAGAATTGGCTCACAGCTCAAAATTTTCTCCCGTAAAACCCGGGGCAACATCAACTCTGTTCCTCTTTACAGCGTTGTTGATGGCGCCCTTGAAATTATTACACCACTCTTGCGTAAAACCGGGGTAGAGATAAACGTCGTTATACTTCCTGATGATGTCATGGTTCAGGCAAATTCTGTACTGTTGCAACAGGCTCTGGTCAATTTGATCAGTAATGCCATCCAGGCATTACAGGAACAGTCTGAAAAACAGATAGAGGTGCTGGCGTTCATTGAACAGGCAAATACTTGTATTACAATACAGGATAACGGGCCAGGGCTGCCCAGAGATAAAGAAAAAATCTTTGAACCCTTCTATACAACGAAACCAGCAGGGCAGGGGCTTGGCCTTGGCCTGACCATCACCCGTCGCATTATTGAAGATATGAATGGCACTATTTCGATAGATTCTGATACCCAGGGGACAACTGCTGTGATTATCCTGCAAACCGCTCAGGTTACGGGTGCTGGACACGGGGGGAATCAACATATGCAGGATGAGGCAGTGTAATGCAGAATCTTACCAGGGTACTCTTTATTGATGACGAGCATCATATTCGTCAGGCTAACCAGCAGACGCTTGAACTTGTTGATTTAGAGGTAACCTGTCTGCAAACTGCAGAGGATGCCTTCCCGCTTATACAGGAAAACTGGCCGGGGATAGTCGTTTGTGATATTCGGCTTCCCGGTATGGATGGTCTTGTTTTTTTAGACAGGATGCAGGAAATTGATCCGGATTTACCTGTCATTCTTATCACCGGCCATGGTGATGTTTCCACTGCTGTTAAAGCCATGCGTTGCGGTGCCTATGATTTTATTGAAAAGCCTTATGCTCCGGAGCGATTGGTTAAAACTGTGCAGCGCGCCCTTGAAAAAAGAGGGCTCACCCTGGAAAATAGAAATCTGCGCAGCGAACTTGAGGTCTACAGCGTTCCTGGGCCACGAATCATCGGGAAAACCCCCGGGATACGTCAGCTCCGTGCAACAATCAGGCAACTTGCCGATACAGGTGCAGATGTCCTGATTGTCGGCGAAACCGGTACCGGCAAAGAACTTGTGGCCCGTTCATTACACGAAAACAGCAGCCGTCAGGATAAAAATTTTGTGGCGATAAACTGTGGAGCTGTGCCGGAATCCATGATTGAAGACGAACTCTTTGGGCACGAATCTGGTGCGTTCACCGGGGCTGAAACCCGGCGTATTGGCAAGTTTGAACATGCCAATGAGGGCACGTTGTTTCTGGATGAAATTGAAACCATGCCCATGCAGATTCAGGTTCGTCTTCTTCGTGTCCTCCAGGAGCGATCTGTTGAACGGTTGGGTTCAAATACTGTGATCCCTCTCAATTTACAGGTCATTGCTGCGTCTAAAATTGATTTGCTTGAAGCGGCATCTGCTGGCAGTTTTCGTGAAGATCTCTATTACCGGCTCAATGTAGTTACCCTGGTTATCCCCCCCCTGCGTAACCGTATAGAAGATATCCCCTTACTGTTTCATCATTTTCTTCTGGTGGCAGGTCATCGCTATCAAAGGGAAGTGCCCATGCCTGATAGTGTACAGATTAACGCGCTCATGCGCTGTGAATGGCCAGGTAACGTGCGTGAGCTGCGAAACCTTGCTGAACGCTATGTACTGCTTGGCAGCCAGTTTGACTGGGCTCTGGATAAAATGCTTTCAGTGCAGGAAAGTCTTTCGGCAAACAGTCTGGCTGCACAGGTGGAATGTTTTGAACGGGGCATAATTGAACAGGCTCTTGCCGCCAGCAGAGGGAGCATTAAAGGGGCCATGGCTTCATTGGCGTTACCGCGAAAAACACTCTACGACAAAATGCGCAAGTATTGTCTGGACAAGGCTGATTATAAATAAGTGTCTTTGTTGCTTTGCTCATAAAGACTTCCATTCTCAAAAGAGGCGGATTCCCGCCGGTTACAGCGGTGGGTTTTGGCGGAAATCCGCCGGTTAATTTTGAGCCTCGCTCTCTATAGAGTAATAAATACTTAAGAACAGCCAGTTATCTTTTCCTGATAACTGGTATTTTTATTGCAAATTTGGTATATAGACAGCTGTCAGCTGTTGCCGTTGCTGGTATTGTGCCTTAACGGGTAATTTTTTTTAATTGGAGGAACTATGTTTAAAAAAGTCTGTGTTTCATTCGCTGCTGTTGCCCTTTCCGCAGCTTTGCTGGCTGCACCTGCCTACTCAAAGCCAATTGTTATCAAGTTTTCCCACGTTGTTGCCGAAAACACCCCCAAAGGTCAAATGGCCAATAAATTTCGCGACCTCGTCAATGAGCGCCTTAAAGGCAAAGTTGAGGTTGAAGTTTATCCTAATTCTCAGCTTTTTGGCGACAACAAGGTCTTGGAAGCCATGCTTCTTGGCGATGTACAGATGGCAGCCCCTGCACTGTCAAAATTCAGCCGCTATACCAAAAAACTTCAGCTCTTTGATCTGCCCTTCCTGTTTAAAGATATTGCCAGTGTTGACCGTTTTCAGCAGAGCGATGTAGGTGTAAATATGCTGACCTCTTTGAGCAAAAAAGGTCTGGTAGGACTTGGTTACCTCCATAATGGTCTGAAACAGCTCTCTTCAAGCAAGCCGCTCAAAGTTCCTGCAGATGCAAACGGTCTGAAATTCCGGATTATGTCTTCAGATGTTCTTGCAGCCCAGTTTAAAGCTGTTAAGGCAACCCCGCTTAAAAAACCTTTTTCTGAAGTGTTTACTCTTCTCCAGACCAAAGCTATCGATGGTCAGGAAAATACCTGGTCTAATATCTACTCCAAGAAATTTTTTGAAGTACAGCCCTATATTACCGAATCCAACCACGGCCTTCTCGATTACATGGTTGTGACTTCCGCAGAATTCTGGAATGGTCTTGATGAAGCAACCCGTGCAGAACTTAAAAAAGCCATGGGCGAAGCCATTGTTTTTGGCAACTCAGTAGCACTTAAAAAATCTCTTGATGATAAACAGAAAATCATTGATTCCAAGCGTACAGAGATTATCACCCTGACACCTGAAGAGCGTGCCCAGTGGGTTGCTGTTATGAAACCTGTGTGGAAAGAGTTTGAAGGAAAAATTGGTAAAGATCTGATCGATGCAGCTTACGGTTCTAACCAGTAAATTTTCTTTTTTTCTTTTTTTCTTTATTACCTGGGTTACTTCTGTAACTGACTATAACGGGCCGATCCTTAACAGGAGCGGCCCTGTTTTTTTAAGAGGTCTTGTATGCTTTTACGTATCCTTAACCGCACAGAAGAGGCTGTGATCTGCCTCTTGCTGGTATTGACAACTCTGCTGGTTTTTGTCGATGTCATTATGCGTTTTGGTTTTAATACCGGGTTTATGTGGACCCAGGAACTCACCCTGCATATGTCTGCATGGTTTGTCCTCTTTGGAGCCTCATACGGAATTAAAGTTGGATCGCATATTGGTGTTGATGCTTTTGTTAAACTGTTTCCCAGAAATGCGCGTCGGTTACTTACGGCCATTGGTTGTTTTCTTTCTTTATTTTACTGTAGTCTTGTGCTTTATGGAAGCTGGATCTATCTTGGCAAGGTAAAAAAAATCGGTATTGAACTTGAAGATTTACCCATCCCTGCATGGATTGCCCATGGCATGCTTATTGTTGGGTTTGCCTTTTTATCCCTCCGTATTCTTCTTCTGCTCTGGGATGTCATTACCGGAAAGATTGATGGCTTTCGACATGCTGACGAGGCAAAAGACAGCATGGAAATTGTCGAGGAACTGAAAAAGGAGGGACTTGAATTATGACAACCGGTGCCCTTTTTGCTCTTCTACTTATCTGTATGTTGCTTGGAATGCCCATTGCTCTGGCTTTGGGACTTTCAAGCATTGCCACGATCCTCTTTTTTTCAAACGATTCCCTGGCATCTATTGCTCTTAAACTTTTTGAATCTCTTTCCGAACATTATACCTTACTGGCTATCCCGTTTTTTATCCTTTCCTCTGCCTTTTTATCCACAGGTGGTGTGGCTAAACGAATTATCCGTTTTGCTTTGAGCCTTGTCGGCCATATTCGAGGCGGTATTGCCATGGCATCAGTAATGGCCTGTATGATTTTTGCAGCTGTCTCAGGATCATCTCCGGCAACGGTTGCTGCCATTGGCAGTATTGTTATTGTTGGCATGGTCAAAGCTGGTTACCCTGAGAGTTTTGCCGCTGGTGTTATCACTAACGCGGGTACTCTGGGGATTCTCATACCGCCATCTATTGTGATGCTTGTTTATGCAGCAGCAACAGAGGTCTCAGCAGCCCGGATGTTTATGGCCGGGTTTATACCTGGACTGCTGATGGGGCTTATTTTGATGATTGCAATTTATATCGCAGCAAGAATCAAGAACATTCCAGCCCAACCATGGGCCGGTTTTGGTGAGGTGGTCTCGTCAGGCGGCGCGGCCTTTGGCGGGCTGATGCTTATTTTTATTGTTCTGGGATCAATTTATGGTGGCGTTGCAAGTCCCACCGAAGCAGCGGCTGTCTCTGCTGTGTACGCCTTTGCGGTAGCGGTTTTTGGTTATCGTGATATCGGTCCAATGAAAAGCGTTCCCTGGAAAAAAGATGGCGAAACCTTGGGTGCTGCTGTTTCAAGAAATATTGGCCAGATGATGCTGGCGTTACCTAAATGTATCACTGATAAAGAGGTCAACAAGGTGTTGCTTGATGCTTCCAAGGTCAGCATCATGTTGCTCTTTATTATTGCCAATGCCATGCTCTTTGCCCATGTACTGACAACAGAGCGTATTCCCCATCATTTAGCCGAGCTTATTGTCAGCTGGGGGCTGCCTCCGTGGGGATTTCTGGTTGTAGTCAATATTTTGCTGCTGGCTGCGGGCAACTTTATGGAGCCTTCAGCAATTCTGCTTATCATGGCTCCGATTCTGTTTCCCATTGCCTTAAAACT
Organism: Candidatus Desulfobulbus rimicarensis; assembly: GCA_008633435.1. Classification (GTDB taxonomy): domain Bacteria; phylum Desulfobacterota; class Desulfobulbia; order Desulfobulbales; family Desulfobulbaceae; genus Desulfobulbus_C; species Desulfobulbus_C rimicarensis. Next base: position 9,448 of record RKSL01000022.1, read on the forward strand.
TGGTATTGATCCCATTCACCTGGGTATTATCATGGTGGTTAATATGGAAATTGGTATGTTAACGCCTCCGGTCGGTCTGAATCTGTTTGTTACAGCAGGCATAACCGGCCACAGTATTGGTTGGGTGATTAAAGCGGCATTGCCATGGTTGATGCTTCTTCTTCTGTTTTTGATTATTATTACCTATGTTCCGCAGGTATCACTTTTTCTGCCGGAATTTCTTGATAAAATGCATGGTTATTAGTGACGTTTAAATAGCCAAGGACTGAAGGGCAGAAGTCACCATGGGCGACTTCTGCCTAGTGTTTACTCAGCAACCTGGATGTCTGTGAACAGTTACGGCCAGTCAGGTTCAGCCATACTGGTTAGTGCCTGTCCCAAAATGGTCTTTTTGTTCGATCTTTGCGTCATGCTCAAAAATAATGCTCGGAAGTAAGCGTAGACTCCGATATCACTTATATGCCTGCGCTTGTTTTTTCGCAATCCTCGGAGTCTCCCGTCGGTCGCTTACCTGAGCTCGAACAAAAAACAAAAAACAAAAAACCTCATTTTTGGACAGACACTGGTTAGCATCAAATATTGGAGAAGAAAATGAGTAACTTGCCAAAAATTACTACCATTTTATATGTAACTGATCTCGGCAAACATACACGACCGGTGTTTCGTCATGCGCTTCGACAGGCACAGTGTGATAATGCAGATTTGCTTATGCTTCATGTGCTCGAACCATTGAGCACAACCAGCAGAGCCGTGATCGATGTGTATCTTAAAGATGCAGATCTTGAACGTCTGCAGGAAGCCGGGATGAAAGAAGTTGTCACCACAATGAAAGAACGGCTGAAAAAATTTTGTGCCGAAGAACAGGGAAACTGTCAGTTGGGAGAATTTCCAGTTGATGAAATTCTTGTCACCATTGGTGAACCCAGTGAAGAGATTATCCGCATGGCTAAAAAACATAATGCGGATTTGATCGTCATGGGCAAAAGTACCCATTCTCTATTTGGCAGTAATGTCATGGGGTCAACAGCCCGGCGTGTGACAAGGCATTGCCCCATTCCTGTGCTTGTGGTGCCAAACGACTGATTGGTTGTTGGTAACCGTTCACCAGCACCCCTGATTCGTCCGATCAGGTCTCCTCGCAAGGCGGTGACACCGCTTCGCTGTTATAGCTCGTCGCCCTGCTTGAATGAATCAGGGGCACCGGTTAACGGTTACGGTTGATGTTCTGTTTGTCTTCTGTCTTTTGCAAAATTTTTTTGTACAGATTTGGGATTACTGCGGGGCGTTTCAAATCTGTACTTTGTAAATTCTTCTGCGTTTTTCTGGCAGTCTGCTGCAACAAACCCCCTTGCTCGTTCAGCCTTACCCCAGTGCCACATCAAGAGTCATCATCAGTGCAAATCCCAACATCAAGCCAATGGTCGCCACGTCTGAGTGCTTTTCTGCCTGAGATTCCGGGATTAACTCTTCTGCAACTACATAAATCATAGCTCCGGCTGCAAAGGAAAGTGCATAAGGGAGTATTGGCTGCATCACAATAACTGCAAAGGCGCCAATGACGCCGGCAACAGGTTCTACAGCTCCGGAAAGCTGGCCATACCAGAAGCTTTTTATTCTAGACATGCCCTCGCGCCGTAAAGGTACAGAGACTGCAGCCCCTTCAGGGAAATTCTGTAATCCTATACCCAAAGCCAGTGCCATAGCCATGCCCAGGCTTGCCGAAGGAGAACCAGAGGCGGCTGCGCCAAAGGCAACACCCACGGCAAGTCCTTCAGGGATATTATGCAGCGTGATGGCAAGAACAAGCAGAACACTGCGTTGCCACCCCGTCTTGACCCCTTCAGCTTCTGCAACAGGAAACCCGGGATGCAGATGGGGTAAAACTTTATCAACACTCCAGAGAAATCCACCACCTCCTAGAAACCCGATCAGCGGGGGCAGCCAGGCAATACCCCCCTGATCTTCTACCATACTTATTGCCGGTGCAAGCAGCGACCAGTAACTGGCAGCAATCATGACTCCGGCCGCGCTGCCAAGCATCGCATCCATGGCCCGCCTGCTCATTGTTTTGAAAAAAAACACCAGCCCAGCCCCCAGGGCAGTCACAAACCAGGTGAACAGGGTCGCAATAAATGCCTGCTGAACAGGTGAAAATGTAATAAACCATGCTGTCATAACTGTCCTTGTTGTCAAGGTAATCTGATAACACTTGTATCACTATCATAGCTGTTGTAAGCATAGAAAGTAAATACTTCAAGAATTTTCATGGTCTGGCAGGTTTAATGATCTTTGCAAAATAATGTGGCCGCAAAGGCATGGATACGGAATATGGAACAACGCCTCATTGAAATTGTTTTGCCGGAAGGCAAAGGTGATGACATAAAAGAGTTGCTTCACGGCCAGCACCTTATGGGCTACTGGCGGGATGGCCTGGCAGAGAATAAGGCCAGGGTAAGAATTCTTCTTAAAGCTGTTTATGTCGAACCTGTTCTTGATATTCTGGAACCCTATCTTGAGCAAATTCCTGGTTCCAGCGCATTACTACTTATTGTGGAGGCCTCAATTCCCCGCGCATTACCAGCTGAAATCTCCTCAGACGATCAGGAAGAACCACCCAAAAACAACAATGCACATCGGATCAGTCGTCAGGAATTATATTTGGATGTTGCGGCAAATGTTGGCATTTCATCAACCTATCTGATAATGGTTGTGCTCTCAGCTATTATTGCCTCAATTGGTCTTATTCGCAATGATATGGCAATTATTATTGGTGCTATGGTACTGGCACCACTGTTAATGCCCCAGGTAGGCCTGGCTCTTGCCAGTACCCTTGGGGATAAGGAACTGGCAGCCAAAGCATTACGGGCAGGAAGTGCAGGTTTTGCCATGGCGCTTGCTATTGGGTGGATCATCGGGATGATATATGGTGTTGATCCTGAAATCTCAGCTATACAGGCACGAGTCGGGCTGTCCTGGAGTGATCTGGTGCTTGCTTTTTCCGCTGGTGTTGCCGGGGTATTGGCCTTTACCAGTGGTGGGCAGCTTTCTCTAATTGGGGTGATGGTTGCGGTCGCACTCATGCCGCCCCTTGTTACTGCCGGTTTACTCTTTGGCAGCAGCCATTTTGCTGAGGGGATAAACGCCTTTGAACTGGCCTGTGCCAATGTCATTTGTATAAACCTTGCTGGTATTGTCACATTTACCCTTCAGGGGATACGGCCGGCAACCTGGTGGGAAAAATCCAAAGCGCATAGAGCAAAGCGACGAGCTGCCATGATCTGGGTGGGGTTGCTTGTTTTTCTCTTTGTGCTCATGCTTTAAAATCAAGGATTTAACGGGTAACCATGTGATTGGCAAGGATTTTTTCATACCTTAGAAACAGCCCTGTCACTCTCCGGCTTGACTTATTTGTCCCCTGCTGGTAGATAATGCTGCACATATTCAGTTTGGTGTCGCTGACAATGGGTCAGTGAAGAATAGGGAATACGGTGGGAATCCGTAACGTCAAGGGCCGGCGCTGTATGCAGGGACTTGGGACAACACTATGCCACTGTCGGATGTTCAGGCGGGAAGGCGTTGTCCAGGGGAAGATCTGTAAGTCAGAAGACCTGCCAGACTGAAACAGGAAATAGACTTGTCCAAGGAAATCCGTGTCACAGTATTGTGGCGCGGATTTTTTTTTGGCCGGCCGGGACAGGTACAACAGGAAGAATCACCATGAAAACACAACTTGAACTGGCAAGGGAAGGCGTTATCACGCCACAAATGCAACAGGTGGCAACGGATGAAAATATCGATGTCGAACAGATTTGTCAACTGGTCGGCCTGGGAGAAATTGTTATTCCTGTTCATCCTCATCGACCTGGACAACGTGTTGTCGGGATTGGTACCGGTTTACGCACCAAGGTTAATGCATCCATTGGTACATCCTCAGATATTATTGATATTGCGCTGGAAAAAAGAAAAGCGCAGATTGCTCAGCAGGAACAGGCTGATACGCTCATGGAGCTTTCAACAGGTGGTGATCTCGATGAGATCAGACAGGAAGTTTTAGCTGCAGTTGATCTGCCAGTGGGGAATGTACCTCTGTATCAGGCCTTTTCCGAGGCCAGCAGGAAGTACAAAAATCCGAATAAACTTGACCCGGAATATCTTTTTGAGCTGATTGAACGTCAGCTGGATGATGGGATCTCATTTATGGCTATTCATTGCGGGATTAATCGCTATTCCATTGAACGGTTACGTAAGCAGGGGTATCGGTACGGTGGTTTAGTGTCCAAGGGTGGCACCTTTATGGTGTCCTGGATGGAGTATAATAACTGTGAAAATCCTTTGTATGAACAGTTTGACCGGGTTGTAGGCTTGATGAAAAAATATGATGCTGTGCTCTCTCTTGGCAACGGTATTCGGGCCGGGGCTATCCATGACTCCCACGACCGTGCGCAGATGGCTGAAATGATAATAAACTGTGAACTTGCTGAAATAGGTCGGGACATGGGATGTCAGATGATGGTGGAAGGGCCAGGCCATGTACCTCTTGATGAAATTGCCGGGAATATTATGCTTGAAAAACGGATGAGCGGAAATGCCCCATATTATGTTCTTGGCCCTCTGCCTGCAGATTCAGGAGCAGGTTATGACCATATTACCGCAGCAATTGGTGCAGCAAATTCTGCAAGATATGGCGCTGACCTTATCTGCTATATAACACCAGCAGAGCATCTTGCCCTGCCCAATGAAGATGATGTCCGCGAAGGCATTCGTGCAACCCGTCTTGCAGCGCGCATAGGGGATATTGCGGCAAATCCGGCCAGGAGGGATCGTGAAAAACAGGTGGCCATTGCCCGTCGTGACACCAATTGGCAAGAGCAGATGAATCTTCTCATGTTTCCGGATCAGGCGAGCAGGATTCGTGCCGAAAGAACACCGGAAAATCAGCATACCTGCACGATGTGTGGCGATTTTTGTGCTATGGAGCGTGGGGCAATCCTTTTTGAAAAAGATATCCGTGGGGATAAGGCTGGATGCCCCCACAAGGCATCCTCGTAATGTGTATTGTACTCCACTCTCAGGGTGGTGTTACCCCCTGTGAGTGGAGTTTTTCCTTTACTCGTCGGCAGCTAAGGATGCCCGCAGATACTCCCGGTTGAGCCTTGCAATGTTGCGAATGGAAATACCCTTTGGGCAGACGTTTTCACATTCACGTTCATTGCCACAGTTACCAAATCCTTCGTTATCCATGGCCGTGACCATGGCCTGGGCGCGTCGTTTGCGCTCGGGCTGCCCCTGGGGAAGCAGGGCAAGTTGAGAGATTTTGGCAGAAACAAAGAGCATGGCCGCAGCATTGGGGCAGGCAGCAACACACGCACCACACCCAATACATGCCGCCGCATCCATGGATTGTTCGGCATTTTGCTGGGCAACAGGAAGGTTGTTGGCATCCTGGGCTGATCCGGCATTCACAGAAACAAAACCACCAGCCTGAATGATACGGTCAAATCCGGAACGATCAACAATGAGGTCTTTAATCAGAGGAAAGGCCGTTGCCCTGAACGGTTCAATACAAATGGTCTGGCCGTTGTTAAAATGACGCATGTGGAGCTGGCACAGGGTGGTCTGCCGTTCCGGCCCATGGGCAACACCGTCAACCACGGCTCCGCACATCCCGCAGATGCCCTCTCGACAGTCATGATCAAAGGCAACAGGCTCTTTGCCCTCCATGGTCAACTGGTCGTTAAGTACATCAAGCATTTCCAGAAAAGACATATCTGTGCTGATGTCAGAGAGCTTGTAACTTTCAAGTTGACCAGCTGTTTCCGGGCCTGACTGTCGCCAAACCTTTACTGTTATGGATATTTTTTTTGCAGTATGGGAACATCAGGGCGAGGGCAAACAGGCACAACTGCATCGCGAGCCATTGACCTTTGAAAACGTCACCCCTTCACAGCGAAGTTACAAATAACCCGATAATTGCCATGTCTGCAAAAAAAATATCCATAACAGTAAAGGTTTGGCGACAGTCAGGCCCGGAAACAGCTG
>RKSL01000023.1 GCA_008633435.1 Candidatus Desulfobulbus rimicarensis
TGGGAGTGATTTGAGCCTTTTCTTTGTGCAGACTTTTGGTATTTTTTACAACAGGTACTGTTTTTTTAGTACTGGGCTTTTTCAGGGTATCAGCTTTTTTCTCAGTCAGGTTTGCTTTGACACCCACACCGTTACCGGCAGCTGATTTTTTTATTGTTGCTGTTGTTTGGGTTTTTGTTTTTTGCAGATGATGAGGTTTTCCTTCCTGTGTTTGTGGCGGCTGGATGTCTTTTTCTGGTTTTTTCGCTATATTTTTTGTGGCCTTTTTGCTCTCTGATCTCGCATTTTGAGGCCGTTTTTTATTGTCAGACTCCAGAATAACAGGTTGTTCAGGGGGCGTTCCCGCCTTAAACACGGTAAGAGTCAACATGTTTTTTTGTTTATCAAAATGCTGTTTAAAATCAATCTTTTTATCCAGGACAAGATCAAAAACAATACGGGTTTTGGCAACTGGCTGTACATGAATGCCCATCCGAATACGTTGCACAAATTTTCCGTTGGTATTGATCGTGTTTTTGAGTAGTCTTGCAGGTTTTGTGTCCAAAAAGTCAAAAACAACCCTGGGGCGTTCCCCTTTTATGGCAAAAATTTTGGGAATGTGCGGCCCATTCAATGCAAAGGTAATTTGATCAATTCCTGCTTTTTGTGTTGTAAAATTGATCGATTTCAAGATTTTCTGTTCAGCTGATTGTGCTGGGCAGGTTGTAATAATAATGGCCAGGAGCAACGTGGTTACAGTGAGAATTCTTTTTACCATTTGTCTTCTTTTCGTAGTTATCATGGGAAGGTCGATGAATCACCAATATTCAATTTTGTTCGATAACACTATTCTACAACAAAACATACTGAAGTGTATAGCGCAATATGTACATAACCCTTTGAGCTCCATTAAAAAAAGACAATCCGTTATGGTGCAGCCCTGTAGTTCCTGTTAAGAGCCTGCAGCATCAACCAATATTGTTCCCAGAATCCTTCTTAATTAAATGAGTGAAATTATACCTGTAGATTCAATTCTCCCCCTTGTTAAAAAACCAGGACGTTATGTTGGTGGAGAACTCAACAGCGTCTGTGCTGATCCCTTAGCTGCAGACTGTTCCTTTGTGCTTGTTTTTCCTGATTTGTACGAGATCGGCATGTCACACCAAGGCTTACAAATACTCTATCATTGTATTAATCAGCAGTCAGGATATGTTGCTGATCGTTGCTATGCTCCTGATGTTGATATGGAAGAGCAGCTGCGCAAGGCCAGTCTTCCCCTCTTTGCCATTGAGTCACGAAGGTCTTTGGCCGATTTTGATATTATCGGTATCACCCTGCCTTACGAACTCTGCTTCACAAATATTCTGACAATTCTTGATTTGAGCGGTATTGCTTTTCACAGTAAAGACCGGCTTGAAGATGATCCTCTTGTCATTGGCGGCGGTTCCTGTTCGCTCAATCCTGAACCTGTAGCTGATTTTTTTGATGCTATTGTTCTTGGAGATGGCGAGGAATTGGTACTGGAACTTGGTGATGTCGTTAAAACCAGCAGGGAAGAGGGGGCTTCCAGGCAGCAAATATTGAATCGTCTTTCCAAAATACCAGGGGTTTACGTGCCTCAGTTTTTTGAAATACGTTACCTGGATGGAAAGATCGGAGCAATCAGACCTCTTGTTAAAGGGTATGACAAGGTCACCAGAAGAGTGCTTCCCGAATTGCCTCCGGTGGCGATGCTTTCAAAACCGTTGGTTCCGCTGGTAAAACCTGTGCATGACCGGTTAGGGCTAGAAATTGCCCGTGGTTGCACCCGTGGCTGCAGATTTTGTCAGGCCGGAATGATTTATCGGCCGGTACGTGAGCGTTCTGTTGATGATATTTTGCAACTTGCCGAACAGGGTATACAAAGTTCTGGTTTTGATGAGCTTGCCCTGCTTTCACTTTCCAGCGGTGATTTTTCCTGTCTACCTGAGCTGCTCGTAAAGCTGATGGACAGATATGTTGACGAATACGTTTCTGTTTCTTTGCCATCCATGCGGGTAGGCACCCTGACCCCTGAAGTTATCAATCAGATCAAACGGGTACGCAAAACCGGTTTTACTGTTGCACCCGAAGCTGGTACAGATCGTTTGCGTGAAGTTATAAATAAGGGAATCACAGAACAGGATTTAATGACAAGCTGCCAGGACGCCTTTGCTGCCGGCTGGAACCTGATCAAGTTTTATTTTATGATAGGGTTACCATCAGAAACCCTCGACGATGTTGATGGCATTGTTGACCTTGCCATTCGGGCCAAGGGGCAGGCACAGGGGAAAAGGGCCCAGATTAATGTTTCAGTGGCAACTTTTGTACCCAAACCACACACGCCGTTTCAGTGGGCTGCGCAATTAACGCTTGAAGAATCAAAAAATCGAATTAACCGGCTTAAGAAAAATCTCCCTCGAAAAGGGTTTAAGTTAAAATGGCATGATCCCAGCCAGTCTCTTTTGGAAGGTGTGTTTTCGCGCGGTGACCGCAGGCTTTCAGGATTGCTGGAAACAGCCTGGCGAGAAGGTGCCAGACTTGATGGCTGGTCTGAACATTTTTCCCTTGCCCGCTGGGAAAATGCTGCCCAAAAAACTGGTATTGATCTCCATTGGTATCTGCGAGAAAGAACCATGGATGAAGTTTTACCCTGGGATCATTTGAGCTGTGGTGTTGATACTAATTTTCTTGAAAAAGAGTATGAAAAATCACTGCAGCGTACCTATACCCCAGATTGCCGTAATCATGGTTGCCAGAAATGTGGTCTTTGTGATTTTTCCACCCTGCGCCCCCTGGTTAATGATGCACTATCTGGAAATGCCCCTGCTGTAGCGCCACATTCAGATCGAACTGTTGCAGGCAGACAAAATCCAGCTGTGTTCAGCTACCGGGTCCAATATTCACGCATTGGTGATGCCAGATTTTTAGGCCATCTTGAGGTGTTGCAGCTGGTCTTCAGGGTGTTGCATCGCGCAGGCCTGCCCCTTCTTTTTTCTCAGGGATATAATCCATCCCCCCGGGTCTCGTTTAGCCAGGCTTTACCGGTTGGCGTTGAAAGTCATATCGAATTTTTTGATATGGATCTTAGTTCACCAATTGGTCGCAATGAAAACGTTATTGATAAACTCAACAATCAGTTACCCGAATTTATCAGGGTGACTGCGGTCGATCCGGTTACAAAAAAATCACCTGTTTCAACAATTATCCAGTATCGGATGACCATCCCGGATTCTGTTAATGAACAGGAGGTGGCAGATCATATTGCTGCTTTCCAGGTTGCAAATGAATGGATAGTTGAAAGAATACGTAAAAGAAAACGTCGGCAGCTTGACTTAAAACCCCTTGTAGTCTCGATAGAACAACAGGGAGGACAGCTCTTGGTCGATCTGCTCCACCCCCATGATGCAGCGGGAACAAATCCCCGTGAATTCCTGGAACAGATTGCCGGGGTAAGTAAAGAAGAGGCATTGCTTTCTCGAATAGTCAAGCATAGTTCCCGGGAAGTTTTGGCAAAGAGTTGAGAAAAATCTCCCTATGCGTTAAACACAACAGGATTGGGAATGGCTGATTTCTGCACAGAGCAATACGTTGTTTCCAAGCTGAGAAGAGTATATTTACGTCCAAACACGATACTGAAGGAGTGATCATGAAGAAGATTGTTCTGCGCGAAGATCAGATGCCCACAAGCTGGTATAACGTTGGCCCGGATATTCCAGGCGGTCTGCACCCCCCCCTTGATCCGGAAACCAAAGAGCCTATGGCTCCGGAAAAACTTGCCCAGGTTTTTCCCATGGGACTGCTCGAGCAGGAGATGAGCCCGGAACGGTTTATCAAAATTCCGGATGAAGTTATGGAAGTGTACAAAATCTGGCGTCCTTCGCCACTGGTTCGAGCGTATAAACTAGAACAGGCATTGGGGACAAAAGCTAAAATATTTTTTAAAAACGAAGGCGTTTCGCCAGTGGGCAGTCATAAACCAAATTCTGCTGTTCCCCAGGCATATTATAACAAAATTGAAGGGGTAAAACGTCTTGCCACAGAAACGGGTGCCGGTCAGTGGGGATCAGCTCTGTCTATGGCCACCTCAAAATTCGGTCTAGAGTGCAAAGTTTTTATGGTGCGTTGTTCCTATGATCAGAAGCCGTATCGTAAGTCCATCATGCATACTTTTGGCGCAGATATTGTTGCCAGCCCAAGTAATGACACGGAAACAGGCCGTGCTGTTCTTGCTAAAGATCCCAACACTCCCGGTTCATTGGGTATTGCTATTTCTGAGGCTCTTGAAGATGCGGCCAGCCGTGAGGATACCAATTACGCGCTTGGTTCGGTGTTGAACCATGTTATTCTGCACCAGTCAATAATTGGTCTTGAAGCCAAAAAACAGATGGAAATTGCCGGCGAGTACCCGGATGTCGTTGTTGGCTGCTGTGGTGGCGGTTCAAACTTTGCAGGCCTGATGGGGCCGTTTGTGCCAGATTATCTGGACGGCAAAAAGATTAAGTTTGTCGGCTATGAGCCTGCGTCCTGTCCTTCGATGACAGCCGGTAAACTGGCCTATGATGCGGGAGATGTTGCCATGCGTACTCCGCTTCTTTACATGCATACCCTCGGCCATGATTTTATGCCTCCTGGTATCCATGCCGGTGGCCTGCGCTATCATGGTATGGCACCGATTGTTTCCGCGCTTATTCGTGATGACATCATTGAACCCAAAAGTGTCCATCAGCTGGAGTGTTTTGAAGCCGGAGTCCTCTTTGCCCGCACTGAAGGGATCATTCCTGCCCCTGAAACCACTCATGCTATCCGGGGGGCAATTATTGAGGCCATGAAAGACCCTGATGAGCCGAAAACAATTCTTTTTAATTTCTCAGGTCATGGTCTTATTGATATGGCAGCCTATGATGCCTACTTTAACGGGGAGCTGCACGATTATGCCTACCCGACAGAAGCCATTGCTGAGAGTCTTGCCAAGTTGCCTGAAATCGATTGAGTCTCCTTTGTCTTCAGTCTATAAAAACATGGCAGGGGGGTCGCGGCTCAAGGGCTTCCTTGTCATGTTTATGGTCTGGAATTGTGTTGTCTCCGGGCAGATTGCATGTGCAGCCTGCCCGTCCTTCTCCAGGCTGATCAGCAACGGTGCCTATGCTATTGCTGACAGTAACGGCAGGATTGTTGCTGCCTGTCAGCCTGATGTTCCCCTCATCCCTGCCAGTATTCTTAAAATTCCTACAGCGCTCACGGCCTTATCAATTCTCGGGTCACAGTATCGTTTTAAAACGCTTTTTTATATGGATAGTCACCACAATCTCTATATCAAGGGCTTTGGTGATCCATTACTTATTTCAGAAGAAATTACACTGATTTATACTGCACTCATGATTCGCGGGGTCGACCGGATTAATTCTCTGTTTGTTGATAATTCCTCTTTTGCCCTTGAACATCAAGTTCCGGGAAGGGAGGCTTCTGCAAACCCCTACGATGCCCCGGTCGGGCCGGTTGTGGTTAATTTTAACAGCGTGTCTGTGAGGATTACCAGACAGCATACCATTGTTTCAGGTGAGGCTGAGACACCTTATCTGCCAATAATGAAAGAATTGGCTCAAGATTCTTTGCCTGGTACATACAGGATAAATATATGTCAACAATCGTGTCATCCTGATCAGCAAATGGCCAGATACACCACTGAGCTTTTCCGGGCGATTCAGCAGTCAATGAAAATTGCAGGACAAGGCGATACCGGGATTAGATCCGTGCCTGCGGATGCAGAACTTGTATACACCCATTACAGTTCTAAAACCCTTGAAGAGTTGTTGTCGTCAATGCTCAAATATTCGTCAAATTTTATTGCCAATCTAGTCTACCTGAGTTGCGGAGCCCATGAATATGGCTATCCTGCCACCTGGGCAAAGGCACATAAAGTAATGGAGCAGGTGTTGCGGCAACAGCTTGGTGAAAAAGCTGCCAGTGCCATTGTTTTTGAAGAAGGTGCCGGTTTGTCCCGCAACAATCGTGTCACCAGCCGGGCCATGCTTGCTGCCCTGAACGCCTTTAGACCTTATTCCTCACTTTTGCGAAAATATCAGGGGTGTCTGACAAAATCAGGCAGTATGAAACGTATTTATAATTATGCTGGCTATCTTCCAAACGGCCGAGCATACGTTGTTTTGCTTAACCAGCGTAAAAATACCAGAGTCGCAATTCTTAAAAAAATGCGAAAGGGCCGCTACGCACCTTTTGTTCGCTGACCACTGTGTAGACATTCCGCTCAAACAGAGTCGGTGAAAGAATTATTCATCAGGGGCATTGATTGGATTGTTCAGGAACATGGAAAAGGTTTTTTTGCTTGACTTATTGCAGCTCTGGTCTTTATATATTAGTGCTTTTATGAATGATGGTTCAGTCGCTGATCTTTTCAGCTTTTGGCTGTCCATGTAAAGTGAGTATGTCATTTCGTTATTCTGACGAAACCTTAACAAGAGAGGAAAAAATTATGTCAAAGTTGGTAGCCCCCCATGGTGGTAAAGGTCTCGTATGTGCGCTGCTTGAAGGCAGTGAGCTTGAGGCTGAGAAAACAAAAGCAGCTGGTCTGAAAAAAATTGCGGTTAGTGCTCGCGCAAAAGGTGACTTGATCATGCTTGGTATCGGTGGTTTCTCTCCACTTGATGGCTTCATGACAAAAGCTGACTGGAAAGGCGTTTGTGAGAATTTTCAGATGGCTGACGGAACCTTCTGGCCTGTACCCATTACTCTTGATGTAACCAAAAATGATGCAGATGCCATCAATATTGGTGACGAGATTGCTCTTGAGGCTGACGGCGAGATCATGGCTACCATGAAGGTAACCGAGAAGTACGAGATGACCGAAGCTGATAAAAAATGGGAATGTGAAAAAGTTTTCATGGGCGAAGGTGAAGAGTCTGTAGATGGCAACTTCTGGAAAATAGCTCCTGAAGATCATCCTGGCGTTATCATGGTTATGAACCAGAACGACGTTAACATCGCAGGGGTAAGATATACTCCCGGGTACTCTTTAGGATACTCACCCTGAGAAAGTACTTTTACAGGACCTGCGATGTTAACGTCGTTCTGGTTCATAACCATGATAACGCCAGGATGATCTTCAGGA
>RKSL01000144.1 GCA_008633435.1 Candidatus Desulfobulbus rimicarensis
CTTTGCAGTATTTCACCGTATAAGCTTGCATATTATACCACTTTTTTTGAATTTTTACTTTATAATAACAAGGTATTAAGACTTTTTAAGGGCAATCTACGTAGCGGCTGTACCAATCAAAGGGGGGTATCCATTTAGCTCTCGTAGTTGTATGATGGGTTATGGACGACCAGATTTTTCCAGGATACCCTGTGGGAGGAGTTGATTACCCTCGGACGATACTTGAGTTTGACCGGTGGTTTCCCGATGAGGACGCCTGTCTCAGTTACTTGATGCGGTTGCGCTGGCCAACGGGTTTTGTTTGCCCATCCTGTAACGGGAGCAAAGGATGGTTGACTTCACGGCGACAAATCCGGTGCGCGGATTGTCAGCGACAGACTTCGGTCACAGCTGGTACCATCTTTGACAAGACCCGCAAACCCTTGCGAACATGGTTTGTGGCCATCTGGCATGTAACAAACCAAAAATATGGTGGAAATGCCCTTGGCCTGAAAAGAACACTCGGCCTTGGCAGTTATCAAACCGCCTGGAGTTGGTTGCATAAAACGAGACGAGCCATGGCCACTCCTGGCCGTCACTCGTTGTGCGGTCAAGTTGAAGTTGATGAGACGTATATTGGTGGCAAGGAAGAAGGTCACCCAGGACGAAAAGTTGAAAAGAAGGCGATCGTAGTGGTTGCGATAGAAGTATTTGAACCGAAAGGATTTGGACGTGTACGCCTGCAACAGATTCCTGATGTCACCGGCGAGAGTCTTATCGGATTTGTCAGGCGTGAGGTTAAACCCGGTTCTATAATTCGGACTGACGGCTGGTCAGGTTATGAGGGACTTGAGCATCATGGTTATATTCGTAAGAAAATTGTGTTATCCAGCTCCGGTGACCCGGCTCATGTAGCATTGCCAGGGGTTCATCGCATTGCGTCGCTATTGAAACGCTGGCTGATTAGTACACATCAAGGGGCGGTAAGCAAGAAACATCTGGATTACTATCTTGATGAATACACATTTCGTTTCAATCGCAGGACGTCAAAAGCCCGTGGCTTGCTCTTTTATCGTTTACTCCAGAACGCTGTTCAGTTCAAGCCATCAACTTATGGCGATCTATCAGCCGGCGAGCAAGATCGTGGCCGAAAAAAGGAAGGCCTCAACGAGAGCTAAGTGGATACCCCCCCCNNCAGAGTGTTTCTGTGTAACATTTACATCGATATCTGCCAGACCACTTCATCGATTTGGGAAACTTCAATTTGTATGTCAAGAAATTGCCGGATCACTTCAATGTTTGTCAGCGTGTGGTTTGTGGGCTGGCTGGTCAGAAATCGACCTTTCCCGGAAAGTGCCAGGGGGACCAGGAGTTGGTCGGCCAGATATGGACCAACGGCTACTCCTGTCTGCAGGTATTTTTTGACCTGTCCGATGATTCTGCCAGCGACCCTTTCGGCTCGGACCTTTGTCTGGCCAAAGCCGACAAAGGTTTCTGTGAGTTGATCTGACTCGACAAAAATTGAGACAACATTACCCGGACCATATTTATGGTGTTGAATAAGCTGTGTCTGGTCGTTATCCAGCTGCAGTTTTTTTATAATTTTCTTCAATTCTCGTTGACCAATATGCCCGGGAAGCTCGGCACATACGGCAGTTGCCCGACACTGAGTTCTTGTCAGGTAATCAAAATGTATTGGCTTAAGCGTTTTGGGTGGCTCTATCCGAAAACGTATTTTTCCGCCACCAGCCGGGAAAAATCCTGGCCGAATAAGCTCGGCATCAATATGCACGCCCATTGAGCGGAGGATGCCGAAAAATGTTGTCTCCAGATAGTCAAAAGAGGGGGCAAAGGGGTTGTGTGTGCCTCCTTCAAGGGTTATTTGCCATGCTCTGCCAGCGTTGAGCAGGGCAGGCAGGATTGCCTGCAAAACCAGAGTACAGCTTCCTGCTGTGCCAATGGAAAACCTGTAGTCTCCTGCGGTAACTGTACCTGGCTCAAACGTCAGGCAGCCAGATTTAATCTCTGCACCTTGCACGGTTGCGTTACCAATTTCTGCAGCAGCCAGTACAGCAGTCAGGTGTTGCCGTAACAGACCGGGCTTTTTTCGTTTTCCCCGAATGTTTGTTATTGAAAAAGCCCGTCCGGTTACCAGAGAAAGGCCCAAGGCTGTCCGTAATACCTGGCCGCCTCCTTCTCCTCTTGATCCATCAATAGATACCATTATAAACTCTTTTCCCGTTTGCAGGCAGGCCTCACCCCGGCAAGCGATATATCCACATCCTGTTCCGCTTGCCGGGGGCCGCTTGTCTTTTATGTTTTTTTGCTCTAGCCTTTGACAACAGCCAGCGGGGTAAGGCACACTTCGATGTTTACCAGATCTGTCTGGTTGGCCATTACCTGGGTGATGTCTTTATAAGCACCCGGTGCTTCATCAAGCCCCCATTTTCCACGCAGTGCATGAAGGACGCCAAGGTCGTCAAGAATTTTCTGTTGCTCGGCAAGATCAAGCACCCGTTGTGCCTGTTTTCTTCCAAGCACACGACCGGCACCATGGCTGCAGGATGAAAAACTCTCAGGATTACCTTTACCGGTGACGATAAAACTCTGGCTTCCCTGTGAGCCGGGAATAATCCCATACTCGCCAAGCCTTGCCCGTGTTGCACCTTTACGGTGGACGATGACGTTTTTGCCGAAATGGTGTTCCATTGCTGCATAGTTATGGGCAATATTTATCAGTGGTGCAAACTCAACTTCCGGGATCACATCGGTAATCACCTCTTGCACCCGCGTCATCATCAGTTGACGGTTTGCCAGGGCAAAGTCCACACAGAACTGCATTTCAAGCAGGTAGTCTCTTCCTTTGGAAGACTCCAGGGGAAGAAAGGCGAGATCCCATTTTTCGGGAACACTGCTGTTCCATTTTGTATTCATCTTCTTGGCCATCTGGTTGTAATGCCGGGCAATCTGCAGGCCAAGGTTTCGGCTGCCGGAATGCACCATCAGCCAGATGTGGCCATCACTTCCCTGTTGGATTTCAATAAAATGGTTGCCGCCTCCCAGGGTTCCCAGCTGTTTTAGCCCCGCTGAAAAATGTTTTTCAACCTGGGAGTGTTTAACATCTGCAAGTCTTTCAATATCGGGCATCAATGCCTTGTCCTGTGCTTTTTTATGACGCTTAAAGCCAAGGGGGATAACGCCGCGAATGCCTTTTTGCGCCTCTCTTGCACCAAGGATTGTTTTGAGCTGGCTTTGCTCAATGGCTGGCAAAGAAGTTCTGACAGCGCACATTCCGCAGCCGATATCAACGCCCACTGCATTGGGGATGACCACATCTTCAGTTGCCAGAACCCCACCAATGGGCATACCATAGCCGGGGTGGGAATCAGGCATGATCGCCACATGTTTAAAGGTGAAAGGCAGGTTTGCCAGATTTCTGGCCTGGGCCAGTGCGGCATCTTCTGCGTCATCAAGCCAGAGTTTTATAGGTTTTTTTTCTGTACCGATTACTTTTTTCATTTTATCTCCTTTTCGGGCCAAATGGAGCCGTAATGTACCGCGACCAGTATAGCTCGTTTCATTGTCGAGTACTCTGCATTACTCATGCCAGGGGAGATTTTTTTGTAATGATTGTATTTCAATAGACTGTAATGTGGCAGTTTTTTATATGTTGGTTTGGTTTTTCCTGTTCGGCCGAGAAAGAGAAAACCGGAGAACGCTAGATGATTATCTATAGTTTATAAAATTTTCTTGTCTGTTTGCCGTGAATATTCTACAGTCAAACCATGAAAAAGACAGTTATTATTGGATTGCTGGGAAGTACCCTGGATAATACCGGACAAGGGAGACGTCGCTGGGAGAGATGGCGCCCCACGGTTGGTTTATGCCAGCATGAAGACTTGCTGGTTGATCGCCTTGAGTTGTTGTATCAGAAAAGATTTGCGCCACTACTGAAACGAGTCTGTAAAGATATACGGTCAATTTCACCGGAAACAGAGATAGTCTGCAGGGAGATTTCCATAGAAAATCCCTGGGATTTTGAGGAAGTGTTTGCCGCCCTGCATGATTTTGCCGTCCAGTACCCCTTTGATCAGGATCATGATTACCTTGTGCACATTTCCACCGGAACCCATGTGGCGCAGATCTGCCTGTTTCTGCTCACTGAATCGAGGTATTTTCCTGCCCGTCTTATCCAGACAGGGCCGGGTCGGGGCCGGTCTGGTAAAATTGCCGGTTCGTATGCAATTATTGATCTGGATTTATCGAGATATGATCGCATTGCAAGCCGTTTTCAGCAGGAGTTGCAGGATGATATATCGTTTTTAAAATCTGGCATTGAAACCAGAAACGTTGCCTTTAATCAGCTCATTGATCAGATAGAGAAGGTGGCGATTCATTCTGTGGAGCCGATTTTACTGACCGGACCCACAGGGGCCGGGAAATCTCTACTTGCCCAAAAGATCTATGAATTGAAAAAATCCAAACGGAAAATTACCGGGGAGCTTGTTGAAGTAAACTGCGCAACCCTGAAAGGGGAAAATGCCATGGCCACACTTTTTGGGCATACCAGAGGTGCCTTTACCGGAGCAACACATGAGCGTGCCGGTCTTCTTCGTACCGCCAATGAAGGGCTGCTTTTTCTCGACGAAGTTGGGGAGCTTGGGGTGGATGAGCAAGCCATGCTGTTACGGGCCATTGAGAATAAACGTTTTTTTCCTGTTGGTGCTGATCAGGAATCTTGTTCTGAATTTCAGCTTATCTGTGGCACTAATCGTGATCTGCAAAAAGAATGTGCAAAGGGCAATTTTCGTGATGATCTGCTGGCACGAATAAATCTCTGGACCTTCACCATGCCGGGGCTTGCCCAGCGTCCTGAGGATATCGAGCCCAATCTTGATTATGAGCTCATAAAATTTAGCATAAAAACCGGCCGTCGGGTAAGCATCAACAAAGAAGCCCGTCAGCGGTTTTTAAAATTTTCCACTTCGCCTGAAGCAATCTGGGCCGCAAACTTCCGGGATCTTGCAGGGGCTGTTACAAGGATGGCAACATTGTCCCCCAACGGACGAATCGGCATAAATGAGGTCGATGAAGAAATTAAAGGTCTGCGTCTGAAATGGCAGGGAGGCTTCCCGGGCAGGCAGGATTCTGCGTTATCAGATCTCCTTGGATCGGAGACCTGTAATCAGCTGGATTATTTTGACCGTATCCAACTTGCCGAAGTAGTGCATATTTGCAGGCAATCAGCAACGATCTCAAAAGCTGGACGGGTCTTGTTTAACATCTCACGAATGAAGAAGAAAAAAATTAACGATGCAGACAGGCTACGCAAGTACTTGGGCAAATTTGGACTTACGTGGCAGGATTTTCAAGAGTGAATCAAAAAAGGCCTGCTTACTCGTAACTATTCAATAATAATTGCAGGATGTTCTTTTGCTGCAGGTTGTAGATGGACATTATGCTGGGGAAAGGGAATTTCAATGTTGTTATCATTAAAGGCCGAATGGATCATTTTGAGCAGATTATGTGTTTCTCTGCCTCTGTGGCGGGGGTCCTGCACCCAGACAAGGAGCTGGAACAGAATTGCGGAGTCGGCAAAGTGGCGTACCCTCACCCGTGGTTCAGGCCTTTCAGCAAGGGCTTTATTCTCTTTGGCCACCTTGAGCAGTGTTTTTTCTACCTGGCGCAAGTCGCTGTCATAAGCCACTCCAACATCAATTCGAATCCGGTAGTGTGGCTCAGGGGCAGATTGATTAATGATTTTTGAAGTCGACATGATGGAATTGGGTATGGTGATAAGGATGTCGTCCCGTGTTTTAATTTTTGTGGATCGAATCCCGACTTCAACCACTTCGCCTCGTTCTCCTGTGTCGAGGATGATATAATCGCCCACCTTGTATGCGGCATCGACAAAGAGCGCAATGCCGCCAAAGAAGTTTGCCAGAGTATCTTTTGCTGCCAGGGCAATGGCGATACCGATAATACCTGCTGAGGCAAAGAGGGGGGTTAAATTAACATCCCATATAACCAGTCCCCATAAAATCCCGGTAAAGAGCAGAAGGATACGGGAAATATTTTTGATCATGTAGAAATGGGTTTTATCGATTTTTTGCAAAACCCAGCTCATATTATGTTCATTCATGGCTGTGATCTCCTGAATAAGCGAAATCCACCAGACCATGAGGATTAATGTTTTAATAACTTTTGGTAAGATTCCGGCCCACGGAGGAGGCAGAGCCGGGGTAAGAATAATGGCATGGGAAATACCGAGCAGGAAAATTGTCCAGCAGATTGGACGGTGGATAATCTCCATTATCCGTTCATCTGCCTCCCATTTGGTGCGTGCAGCGAGGCGAAGCAGAAGTCTGTCGATAAATATATCAGCGAGTTTTGCCAGCAGCCCGTAGCACAATATCATAAAAAGGCGCTGGGCCAGATGATACTGGTTTAACTCATGCAGGCTGTACAAAAACTGATTCTTAGAGATTTCCTGAATGGTACCAATGTCCATGGGCGATTCTCAATACCCTGAGATCAGGATGATTGCTCCTGGGCCACAGGTTTGGCCTGATCAATAAGCATAATGGGGATATTGTTGCGTATTTCATACATGAGCTGACAGCTTGCGCAGATTAAACCGTCTTCTTCTGGGGTGATTTGAACCGGGCCTTTGCATTTCGGACAGGCGATAATGTCGAGGAGTTCTTGTTTCATGATTTTTTGTTGAATTGTATTTTGTTGAATTTACGTTTTTATATGGTATGGTTGGCAGATGTTTTTCTGCCTGCTGTCGCGCTATGACTTGTCTTTCTACAATGGATTCCAGATTGACGCTCCTGGTCAAAGGTCGTATAGAGTAGATTCTGTCACTCGTGTAATTGAAAGTCGGTTGCAGAGCACAATAGTTGCCGCCTGAGAAATCAACGTGCAAATGTCGCAGAGCTGATCAACTTGGCTCAACCATACGGCTTTAAGCATAATACCTGAAAGAAAAAGTACAAACATTAAATATTCAATGAAAAAAAGTATACCGGTAGAGCAGGCTGTCGGCATGGTGTTGCCGCACGATATTACTGAAATTGTCAAGGATAAGTTTAAAGGGTGTGCCTTTAAAAAAGGACACATTATTCAGGCCGAAGATGTTGATCATTTGCGGCGTCTGGGTAAAGAACATATTTATGTGCTTGAGCTTAGTGATGCTGAAATTCATGAAAACGAAGCTGCCAGATTGCTGGTAACCGCCATTGCCGGTTCCGGAGCCAGCTTTACCAATAACGTGGTCGAGGGCAAGGCCTCGATAACAGCCGCCCATGATGGTCTTTTAAAGGTTAATAAAGATGCACTTGCACGTTTTAACATGCTGGGTGAGGTCATGTGTGCAACTCTGCATACCAATACACCTGTAAAAAAAGGTGAACAAATTGCTGCATGCCGCCTTATCCCGCTCATTGGAGAGAGAAACCTGGTGGAAGAGGCTGTAACCATAGCCTGCTCCGGGCAAAAAATTGTTCAGGTCTTGCCGCTTAAGCAGGCGCGGGTCGGGCTGGTTATTACCGGCAGTGAAGTGTATTCCGGGCGCATTGAGGATAAATTTGAGGATGTATTGCGTGAGAAAATGAAAGGATTTGGCTCGGAAGTTACCATGGTGGCTTTTGCCCCTGATGATCCCGATCGTATTGCCCATGAAATCACCGCGTGTATTGAAGCAGGTGTAGATATGATTGTTACCTCGGGTGGTATGTCGGTTGATCCTGATGATGTTACCCGGACAGGAATCAAACGCGCAGGTGCAGTGGATCGGGTTTATGGCACCCCTGTACTGCCCGGAGCCATGTTCTTGACGGGCCACATTGGTGATGTTCCTGTCCTGGGTGTACCCGCCTGTGGAATGTTTCATAAAATTACAATTCTTGATCTGATTCTCTC
>RKSL01000289.1 GCA_008633435.1 Candidatus Desulfobulbus rimicarensis
CATCGCATATCGTTCACGGCCCAAAAGCATTATCAAAGGTTTGCAGAAGAACCTTGGTATTAAGATACAGATGCACACATTCTCAAAGCCTGCAAAAGGAATGGCAACACTTGATAAACTACTGGCTGAAGGAAAAATAATCGGAGCCCAAAGCTCTGTTTTCTGGCTCCCCTATTTCCCGCCTGAGATGCGATTCCATTTTAACGCACACAACCTGATTATTTACGGTAAAAAGGATGACCAATACCTGATCAGCGACCCTGTATTTGAAACAACCAAACTCTGCGCAGCAAAAGACCTTGAGAAAGCACGGTTTGTAAAGGGCATGATGGCACCAAAAGGCTTACTCTACTACCCGAGCCATATCCCGGAACATATTGATTACAAAAGTATCATTCCAAAAGTAATTACAAAAAATGCAAAGACCATGCTGAAAACTCCAGTCCCTATTGCAGGAATCAGGGGTATACGAGCACTTGCAAAAAGTATCGGTAAACTGGACAAAAAAGATCCCAGATGGGCAAAACTCTTTTTAGGTCATATTGTGCGAATGCAGGAAGAGATAGGAACAGGTGGAGCCGGTTTTCGATTTATCTACGCCTCATTTCTACAGGAAGCGGGAAGTATCCTTAACAATCAGGATCTGGAGAAAGCTTCACGCCAGATGACAGCAGTTGGTGATCAGTGGCGGGAATTTGCTCTGCTGGCTGTAACCACCATTCGCAGAAAGAAAGGTAAAGAAATCGATTTTGCTGCAATTCAGGATAAACTAAACAGTGTTGCCAGTGCAGAAGCCGAGGTATACAAAGAACTTCTCCAAATGAAGTTTGCTTAAACTATGATACGCATCGAAAACCTCAGCAAGCATTATAATACAATACTTGCCCTGGACCAGCTCAGCATGAACATCGAAAAGGGTGTTATCTTCGGACTGCTTGGGCCAAACGGTGCCGGTAAAACCACACTTATCTCCATCCTAAATGGGCTAAGCAGTTTTGAGAAAGGTACTATTGAGATCTTTGGCCTTCCTCTGCACAACAATCTCAAACAGATACGAAAACGCTGCACATTTATCCCTCAATCACTTGCCCTGTACGAAAACTTAAGCGTTATTGAAAATCTTCGTTTTTTTGCAGGTATCCAATTGATTGTTGGTTCGGATCTGAAAAATAATCTTGATTATGCAATTTCCGTGAATCATCTTGAAAATCTGCTCGATCAAAAAGCAGCCACACTATCCGGCGGACAAAAAAGGCGGCTCAACATTGCAATCGGCCTGTTAAACAATCCCGAAATTCTTTATTTTGACGAACCAACCATTGGCATTGACCCCGAATCCCGCAATGATATCCTGGATACAATCAGGAGTTTTAAAGAAGACAATAAAACCGTTATCTACAGATCACATTATATGGACGAGATTGAGAAGATCTGTGATGAAGCAGCCATCATCAATCGTGGGAAAATCGTCCTCCAGGGGAACTTGCAGACAATGCTTAAAGAAAGCAAGGATCCATCAATGTCCCTTGAGTCCCTTTTTATTCAGCTGACCAGCCGCCGGGATGATATCCATGCTTGAAGCAATGCTGAAAAAAGAATTCATACTTATCCTGCGGGATAAGCATGCCCTTGCCGCGCTCTTTATCATGCCATCAATTTTTATCCTGATCATGTCCATGGCATTAAAAGATACCTTGAATACTGACAGGCCATTTATTCGCTATGCTATCATTGATCAGGATCAAACTGATAGAAGCCTCAAAATTGTATCTGTCTTACGTGACAATAAGACTCTTGAACAGTACGACAAAGAAATAACAGAGCAGGAACAGTTGCTGAAGGCATTAAACAGCGGGCTCCACTTTGCCCTCACCATACCAAAAGGCTTTGCTGAACAGTTTGATAATGACAAATCATCCAAGCTTCTGCACCTTGATGTTGCAAGCGATGTAAAACAGGATATGCTTGTGCTGTTTAAGGGCGAACTGACAAGAGTAATAACAAGACTACACATAGAAAAGATGCTACAGGAACTGGAAGCTGTATTGCCAGGAATTACAGAAAAAACAGATGCATTTATGCACAACACAAACAGCCAGATAGAAGTGCACTTCAATGGTTTAAAACCTGATCAGCATCCGTCATCGACCCAACAAAGCGTACCGTCCTGGATTGTTTTTGGAATGTTTTTTATCATCATCCCCATGTCCACAATCTTTATTAACGAGCGCAAACAAAACACCCTGATGCGCATGCAGGCCATGAATATCTCCATTCCAGTTCTTTTTGCCGGGAAAATAATCCCGTATATGCTGATTAATCAGATTCAGGTCTGGCTGATGATTGGAGTGGGAATTTTTATTGTGCCCCTATTAGGTGCAGACGCTCTTACCCTTGGGAATTCATTACCGGGCTTGTTCATGGTTTCCACCGGACTGAGCCTTGCGGCCATTGGCACCTCGATTTTAATCGCAGTATCTGTTAATACCGTGGAACAGGCAACTACAATAGGCGGGATTATAAATATTTTATTTGGTGCCATTGGTGGTGTTATGGTACCTAAGTTCTTCATGCCACAAAGCATGCAGACACTGAGTAATATCTCTCCAATGTCATGGGGGCTTGAAGGCTTTTTGGATATTTTTCTTCGTGGTCTTGATAGCCGCGCAGTACTCACAGAATCATTAGCATTGGCAGGTTTCGGAATTGTCCTGCTTTTTATTGCATGGGCAATATTTGCCCGCAGAACAAGGAATGGAACATGAAAGGCTCGCTTGATGAGGCGCTAAAACTGCGTCTGAAAACAATGATCTTCACAGAATGTGATATTGAAGATCTCAAACCGGAAGAGCTTGATGACGATATTGTCCTCTTCTCCGATGCAAGTCCACTCGGGCTAGACTCACTCGATGCCCTGCAGATCTCAATGGGCCTGCAAAGCCAGTTTGGAACACGAATTGTGGATAGTAAGGAATTCCGCCGTCATGTCACAAGCACAAATGCTCTGGCTGATTTTATCCAACCTGAATGAATCACACCTGCGCAGACGCAAACGGCGCGGATGCAAAGATCAGTAACAAGACAATAAATACAACTTTCTTCATTGTATGAGCTGACCTAACGCAGATAAACTGCAAGTAAGAGCCTTAGTGGCATAACACAACCATATGACTGCAAATAACACTCACCAAATTCTTGTTTATTATGACAGCTTGTCAGGAGTAAGGCACTAACGCCAGTAAATGGCAAGTAAATGCCTCGAAGGTCTCTCCTCGTTCGCTATCTGTTGCTCATGCTAACAATTTGAGTTTGTCCCCCTTCTGTTTTTCTCGGAGTCTACGCTTACCTGTTTTTTATTACAGATTTTCAGGAGTAAGGCACTAATAAACCTTTATAAGCTGAAGGCTACGCTGCAATCGGTCTGTAAAAAATGAAATAACTTCCGGGTAATACGCAAGCC
>RKSL01000145.1 GCA_008633435.1 Candidatus Desulfobulbus rimicarensis
CGAATATTTTTCTAGATTAAAATACTACTTGTAACCCTGATAAAATGATATATAAGCCCTCATGATACTTGCTATAAGAATCAATGATCAATACAGGAGTAACCCCATGACAATGCATATTGAACAAAATAGAGAAGCTTGCAGAGGATGTGCGGTATGTGTCGCAGCCTGCAGAAAACAGCATGGCGGTGTGGCCATGAGTACATTTCATAAAAGTCTCAATGAATTTATAAACTGTACTGCCTGCAGAGATCTTGCCTGTATCCGGGTCTGCCCTACCGGGGCAATGCACATGCATTTTATGGGAGTTCCTGTGGTCAATCCTGATGAGTGCCTGGGCTGCGGGTACTGTGTTGATGCCTGTAGAAATCATGTTCCGCAACTCATTGAGGGAAAGGCGGTCAAATGTGATATGTGCGTGGATCGTCAGTTGCAAGGCAAAGCACCATACTGTGTCAAGGCGTGCAGAAGGGGGCGGTTAAAGCTGGTTGACGGAGTCTTTGGCTAAAAAGAAGAGGCCTCTTGATTGTTGCCGATTTTTTTTTCTGCCCATGACCACTCGACATGGGCAGAAAAACAACGTGTTTTATGCTGTAGACTGCTCCATAATTTTTCGTATTTCTGCTATCCGCCTGCCAATATCTTCAGCGCCGATAATTTCCGTCACCAGACAGACTGTTTTTGCCCCTCTTTGCACGACCTGGGCAATATTATTTCGTTTAATGCCGCCAATGGCCACAAAGGGTATTGTCTGATTGTGCACAATATATTCAAGATACTCCAGGCCGACTGCATCACAGACATCATCTTTTGTCTGCGTTGTAAAAATCGGCCCCACCCCGATATAGTCTGCGCCATCCAGAACCGCCTGTTTTGCCTGATCCGGCGAATGGGTTGAACAGCCCAGGATCATATCCGGAGCTATTTTGCGAACCTGCCGTATCGGCAAATCATCCTGTCCCTGATGAATACCGTCTGCGCCGACCATCAGGGCTATATCTGCGTAATCGTTAATAATAAACATCACCCCTGCGTCTGCAGTAATTCGGCGAATTTCCTCACACTCCCGATACATTTCCAGAACACTTTTCCTGTTATCTGTGAGTTTTTCCCGGTATTGCAACACTGCGATACCGTTATCGACCATCTGACGGGCAACCTCACTGTTTGATCGCCCCAGGGAAAATTTTTCTCCTAATATTCCGTAAATCCCCTCTGGCAACGTCAACCTCTGACAATCTTTAGTCATCCTTTCCCCTCTGCAGAACAAGACCAGCCATTATGGCAGCGACCATGGCAACTTTGGGCGGAAACAGAGGAAAATCTTTTTCATCCGAGACAAAATCCCCTGCAATATAACAGTTTGCTATTTTCCTCACCCTCACCTCACTCATATCTGCACCGGCAATACCAGAGGCAGACACCACGAGTGCCTCTGTGGCAGCAAGTGCATTGATAAGCATGGTTTTTAACTGTTTATCATCAAACCCTTCAACAACAACCCCGCAATCGGCAAAAAGGGGGACAAAATCATTTTCCTCTATTTTTTTATCTACTTGCTGAATGGTCATTGACGGGCAAATAGCCTGTAGATTTTCCGCAAGACATGCTGTTTTTTTCTGGCCGACCTGAGCTAACGTGTAAAACTGCCGATTAAGATTTGCAGCCTCCACAAGATCATAATCGACAATTTTCAATTCCTCCACCCCGGCCTGGGCAAGATGTCTGGCAACGTTGGAACCAATGCCGCCAATACCGGCAATCCCAACCTTCATTACACGATCTCCCAATCCTTGAACACCGGCTGATAACCACTCTCAGCTATCATCGCAGCCACCTCATCCACACTCCGTTCATCGGTAATTTCAAACTGGGGGGTGGCATCTGTGTGCTGGGAGGCGTAACCGCCAACATCGGTTTTTGACCCTGCGGAAAATCGGGTAGCCCCGAGATGGATAAGCCGGTTCCGAAAGGCTGCAGATTCTCTGGTGGAGACTGTCAGTCCAAGCCGTGGCATGAAAAGACGCCAGGCAAGCATGCACTGGACAAACCCTTTATCATTTAAGATATTTTTAGGCTGAATACCGCCCTTTGCTTTCGTCATCCGGGGCAGAGAAAGAGAGACTTCCACCTCTGGAAATTCATATTCCAGATATTGAGCATGAATACCGGCAAGAAAAGCCTCTGAACGTGGCTCGCCAAGCCCGAAAAGCGTACCGATATTCAAAGCTCTGAATCCAGCGCGCGCCCCACGTTCAGGGGTCAGCAGACGATAACTGTAATCAGATTTTTTCCCCTTGGGATGCACCTCTTTATAGATCTTTTTATCATAAACTTCCTGGTACACGGTCAGTGAATCTGCCCCTGCATCGACCAGGATTTTGTAGTCAGCTTCATCCATGGGGAAAATTTCCAGGGCAATGGAGGAAAAATAGTGTTTTAAGATCTCCACAGCCCCGACCAGATACGACATCGGTGTTTTGGCAGGAGCCTCACCGGTCAACACCAGAATATGACGAATACCGCTCCCGGCAATAGCCTGGGCTTCCTGCTCAATTTCAGTAAGGGTGAGTTTTGTTCTTTTAAAGTCAACAGCTGCACTGAAACCGCAGTATGTGCAATAATTTGTGCAATAATCGGCGATGTACATTGGCGCATACAGACCAATGGTTTTTCCAAAATATTGATGAGTTATCCGGCGTGCTTTCTGAGCCATGGGTTCAAGATAATCAGCAGCAGCAGCAGAGAGTAACACCAGTAAATCCCGACTGTTCAGCCGATCCCGCTCCAGGGTACGGGCAACATCCTCAGGGGTTACCTCCTGAAATTTCTGCTCAAAATCAAAATGTTCAAACTGACTGATGTGATCTAAAAAGGACACGTTGTTACTCTCCCAGAAAGCCTGTCAACGGCGACGAGGCCTCAGCGTATGATTTTTCCTCTGCCATTTCTGCAAGATAGGCAGCGCGTCCGGCCCGGACAGCAAGGGCAAAAGCCTCTCCGGCAAGAGCAGGGTCATGGCTGGTGGCAATGGCGGTGTTGACAAGTACAGCATCTGCACCCATTTCCATGGCTTCAGCAGCCTGGGACGGACGGCCTATACCGGCATCAACAATTACAGGAATCCTGCTCAGCTCAATCATCATCTTGATCATGGGCTTCATCTCAAGCCCCCGGTTTGTACCAATGGGCGAACCCAGCGGCATCACTGCGGCAGCTCCCGCATCAAAGAGCTGCTTACTCACCGTGACATCCGGCATCATATAGGGCAGCACAATAAATCCTTCTCCGGCAAGAATTTCTGTTGCCTTTAAGGTTTCAGCGTTATGGGGCAGCAGATAGGTCATATCGGTTATGACCTCTATCTTTATAAAATCGCCACACCCGGCCTCGCGGGCAATCCGGGCAATCCGTACCGCCTCGTCAGCAGTGCGTGCCCCTGAGGTATTGGGCAGAAGATGAACGGTATCAGGAATATATTCGAGAATATTTTTCTGATGATCATCCGGATCAACCCGCCGCAGGGCAACAGTGATCATCTCAGAACCACTTGCCGCAAGCATTGGTGCTATCTGCGCCCGAGACGAAAATTTTCCTGTGCCGGTAAGCAGACGACTGGCCAGCTCCACCCCACCCAGCACCAAAGGATCATGTTGTTTTTCCAGCAATTATCCACCTCCAACAAAATTCAGCAACTCAAGACGATCATTCTCCGTTAGTACAGCTTCCCCCCATCGCTCACGGGGCACAAGCACCTTGTTCATTTCAATAACAAGGCTCTGTGGAGAAAACCCCAGTTCAGCAACAAGTTCATCCAGAGTTTTGCTTTGCACAACAACCTCTTTTCCATTCAGGATTATGGTCATGGCGTCCTCTTTTCACTCAAACCTATTGAGCAGAATACAACAAATACCAACAACAGGTTAATAAAATACTTTCGGAAAATGTGCAGACAGCTGCAAAATGATATAAAGCAGATAGGCAGGCAGACAACTCTACACTTTCCCTACGACGGTACTATCCGTTTCAGGTTCCAAGGGTTGAAGATTACCTTCTCTCAGCCTTTTAAAAGGCACCCCCAGTGAACAGGTTCCAACTGTTTAGCGAAAATCGTTCTTGATTGTCAACAAGAATCTCTCCCCAACGATCAAGAACAACAAATAGACCACCGCCAGGATATCTCCAGACCCTTCTTTGTAAAGAGTATCAAAGCAGAACAGGAAAAGTCAAAATCTTTACCTTAAATTCAATGGGATAGAACCATAGTTACAGTATAACAGAGTAAAGGCATAGCACGGCGATAGAGGGCACTTGCTGCGGGGGGAGGAGAGGAAACTATTTAATGCCTGTCCAGAAATGAGCAATTTCGTTCAAAATCAGGTAAGTGCAGACTCCGGGGACTGCGAAAAAAATAAGCGCAGGCATATACATGATATCGGAGTCTGCGCGTACCTCCGAGCATTATTTTTTGAGCATGACGCAGAGTTTGGGCGAAAGGGCCATTTCTGGACAGGCACTATTTAAGCATCAGGTGAAGCATGGGTGGAATCACAGGCTTGTTGACTGGAGGTGCTTCCACACTGAAAGAGATAAGAAAATCATCAATATTTACATTGCCGTCCGCATCACTGCAGCGAACATAATAGCTGTATGCATTACCTTCTTCAAGGCCGTTCACCGGGGTTTGGTGAGCAGTTCCATCCGATATCTGAAAAGACAGTGGCATAGCCGCATAAGCAACCCCGGCAACTGTTGCATATTTACAATGTGCATTTTCATCAGTATTGAGACTGATTGTGGTCTGGGACGTACCAACGGGAAGAATCCCGACAGGATTGCCGTCTGAACGTACAGGAGGATTCTGATCCGGCTGCTCCCCCTGCCAGCCTGCCAGACGGGCAAAAAGATGCCAGGCAGCCCTGCCCTTGAGCACACAGTTGAGTCTGGCCAGGTTGTTAGGGCCGTCCGAATGGGCGCAGGAGTCGCAGCCATCATACAAACTTACCCCTACACCTGTGGTCAGTTTATCAAGTTCACTGCCATCATGGCGATCAATGTACTCCACTGCCCAGTTGGCATCTCCATCACCTTGGAAATCATAGTACAAGGCATCGGTAACATTTTTGTCCAGAAAATACTTATTGTCAGGGTCGTAATTTTCAAGATCAGCAAAATCAAACAGAATTCGATCATGTGCTGCGCAATGGGCACGGATAATCCTGTTCAGTGCGTCAGATCTTTCCCCATTCTCCCCGTCACCTTCTGCATGGCCGGTCATGAAAACAAACTGCACCGGATGGGCAAAGGCCCGAATATCGGATCCCCCTTTGCTAAACTGACTGATCAACCACTCCATACTGTGCAAGTAAAGGTCAATATCATGACCGGAAATACTACACCAGGACCACATAATGACATTGACGTGATAATTGTTAATATTCTTCAAAAAAATGGCTGTATCGTCTGCCCAGTCTGCGATACCGTTTCCATCATTATCCTGGTCTCCACCGCTTAAGTCAGCTCCATAAATATCATCCAGACTCAACGAAAAGGAATTCCCCTGGGAATCATCTGTCCAGTTATACTTATTGAGCGGATAGTCAGTAAAGTCCTTTAACGCATTCATCCCGGTGACGAGCTGGCTGCCATGGGAGGTATGACTGTACACAATATGCAGATCCTGTTTGGCCTTTTCAATCCAGTTGTCCGGAATAGCGGCAAGATCAGATGACGTGTGGTCAATCAGCATCTCGGCCCGAACACCACCCCCTTGCAGCAACAACCCCAAAAGACAACTTGCACAAAAAAACGGGCGAATACTTGAACGAAATCTCATTGCATTTCTCCTGATAGACACATCTCATCTCTTGTAGACCAAAGCAGTCATAATACATATTTTACGACAATATAAATCCGTAAAACAACACCTCAAAAAAAATGCAACCACAAGACCTTACACTGTTTACCACAAAATATTTACTGCAACTTACAAAATATTGTTTTTCTCCAGCATAAACAGTCCATAGGTTGCCCGCCAGTGGGGCAGCAGGTGAATCACCCGGCCAAATCGTTGATTTTTACTGCCGGACAAGGCTGCTTCACGAGTGATGGTGGCATTGATCTCCGCCACGAAGCGTGTAAAATCTCTGATGGTAATCACTCGAATATTGGGGGTATTGTACCATTCATAGGGGAGATGTTCATTTTTCGGAGCAACACCTTTGCATAGCAGCTGCAGCCGTACCTGCCAGTGGCTGAAACTAGGAAAACTGACAATCAAAAAGAAAGACTCATATTCATGGCCGGTTATGTTTTTTTATTATTCCTTTCCTTGATGGCATGAAATTTGATAAAAAGACAAGATGAACTGAAGAAATTTTCCACCTGTATTGTGGACGAGTTTATTAACCTGAAAGGAGAAACAATGGAGAACGATAACCCGAGAAGGCGTTTTTTAAAGGCCGGCCTGGCCTCGACCAGTCTGGCATTGCTTGCCGGTACCCGGGCCAATGCCATGTCGTTGAAGAATCCGGGTAGGGATGCGGGGGATGCCCGGTATATCGGCCGTAAAGACAGTCATTTTGTTATGATTCTGGATCTGCGAAAATGTATCGGCTGTCAAGCCTGCACCTCGGTTTGCAAAGTGGAAAACAATGTGCCTGCCGATCAATTCAGAACCTTTGTAACGGAAACCGAAGTGGGGGCCTATCCTGATGTACGCAAGGCCTTTCTGCCGCAGTTGTGCAATCATTGTGAAGATCCTGCCTGCGTGCCGGTTTGCCCCACCGGTGCCACATTTAAGAGGGAAGACGGCATTGTGGTGGTTGATAATACAGTGTGCTGGGGATGCGGTTACTGCATTAGTGCCTGTCCCTATGATAAACGTTTTTTCAATAAACGAACAAAAACAGCAGATAAGTGTAATTTCTGTGCCCAACGGGTGGATCAGGGACTGCTTCCCGCCTGTGTGGAAACATGTGTCGGCGGTGCCAGGATCTTCGGTGATCTCAACGACAGGGAATCTGATGTGTATAAAATATTGCACAACTTTCCGACAACCGTTTTGAAAAAGGCCCAGGGAACAAAACCACAGGTCTTTTATATCGGGCTGGACTCCAAAGTCGTTGAGCTATTTGACACCACCATTGACCTTGATGATATTGTCAAGAAAAAGCAAGGGATTGAACGGGAATGGATGAAAATTGCCGAGGAGGTCGAGCATCATGGATAGCATCAATACACTCATTTCGTCGATAACCGTTGCTAAGCCATGGGGACTGGATATTCCCAATTATTTCTGGTTTACCGGCAGTTCGGCGGCTGCTTTTATTATCTCCAGTTTTGCCCATGTTTTTGGCTGGAAAAAGTACAAGCCCATTGCCGGTATTTCCCTGCTGATGGCCTTTGTTTTGCTGGTGGCAGCACCGTTAAATCTTATCGATGACCTGCGCCAACCAGGCAGGATAATGAACTTTTTCCTGTACGGTTGGGAAAATTTTGCCACATCACCGATGAAGTGGGGTGTTTTACTGCTGCTGGCCTATCCTATTCTTATCTTTTTTGAGGCACAGGCTTTATACAGACCATATTTTGTACAAAAAGTACGCAACAGTGCTGGCCTTGGCAAACTGTTCTATGGTTTGATGACCTTTGGCCGTATGGATCTCGGTGAAAAGGCGTTGCAAAGGGATCATAAACTCGGTTTTATCCTCGGAGCCATCGGCATTCCTCTGGCCTTGGCCGTACATGGATATACCGGCTATATTCTCGGTGCGGTTCATGCCAATATCATGTGGCATACGCCGCTGATGCCTCTTATCTTTTTAGCTTCAGCCATGGTATCCGGAACCGGACTTTTACTTTTGCTTATTCCGTTTTTTCAGCGTTTTCTTTCGGAGAGAAAAAAAGTCGACAGGAAAATGGTTGCAACCCTGGCAACGCTGTTGTCCTGGTTTATCGTCATTGATCTGGTCATGCGTTTTTTATGGCTGACCTTTTCGCTCACCTTTGCCGACGGCGAAAAGTATTCCTTATACAGTTATTTTTCGCTTCATTTCCAGGATATCCTGCTTGTCGACTATCTTCTCTGTCTGCTGGTACCGCTCATTATCGGCTTTACCAGGCTGAAAAACACTCCGGCGGTAGTCTACCTCGGCGCTCTGGTCACAGCCGTCGGCGTCTGGATCTTCCGCTGGAATACGGTAATTGGCGGTCAGACCATCCCCAGAACCACTCCGGGATTTCTCCATTATTCTCCCCCGCTTTTGGGTCAGGACAGCGTTCTATCCGTACTTTCCAACTGGGGTATTCTCGTTGCCCTTATCTGTGCGGTGTTGTTGATCTTTCCCTGGGATGAAGAGATGATTGATTGTTATAAAGGAGAAGCACATGCAAAATAGTAGAAGAAAATTTTTACTTGGTACCGCCGCAGTTGTCGGGGCGGCTTCGGTTGCGGGTTATAAAGAGACGCTGACAGCAGTCTCGACCTTGTCTGATAAAGGGGAAAAAGCGGATGATTCCATTTATTTCAACTCGCCACAGGCAGAATACAGCTTTTCTGGCGATCAGTTTGTCCCGAACAGCGATTATAAAATATGCCCGACAACCTGTATTGGCTGCACGACCCAGTGCGGGGTGCGGGTTAAAATAGACAAGAAAACAGATAAAGTCGTTCGGGTGCTGGGCAATCCCTATAATCTGCTGTCCACCGATCCCTGGATGCCCTATGCAACCAGCATAAAAGAGAGCTATGCCCTGCTCTCCCAAAAAGGCAGTTTTGAAACATACCGTTCCAATGTCTGTGCCAGGGGCAACAGCATTTTTGACAAGATCGACGATAAGTTCCGGGTACTCAAACCTTTGAAGCGGGTTGGAAAACGCGGGGAAAATAAATGGAAAGAGATAGAGATAGAGCAGCTCATCGAGGAGATCGTCAATGGTGGTGATCTCTTCGGGGAAGGAAATGTAAAAGGGTTGAAAGATGTGCGGGATACCGAGACGCCGATCAATCCGGAAGAACCGATTTTCGGCCCTAAGTCAAACGGACTCTGCATGATCGGCACCACCCATGAAGGGCGTTTCAAGACCGTCATCCACCGTTTTCTCAAGTCATTCGGCACAGCAAATTTCATGGGCCATACCTCCATCTGCGGGCTGTCCATGCGGGCCGGTGAGGCGGCATATCTCGGAAATTTTAAAAAGTATCCGCACCTGAAACCCGATTTTGAACATACCCGATACCTACTCAGCATAGGTACGCCTCCGGGTCAGGCCGGTAACCCTTTCAAACGGCAGGGCAAACTACTCTGCCGGGCACGAACCGAAGGTGATATTGAATATGTGATTGTTTCCCCCATGCAGGGCAACAGCGACACCCTGGCTGTGGGCGGAAAAAGCAGCTGGATACCGATTATTCCGGGGACTGACCTGGCCTTTGTTATGGGTATTCTTCAGGAGATTATCAATAATAATCTGTATAACGGAAAATATCTTGCTATGCCCTCCGCCGAAGCGATGAAGACCTTGGGCGATGCTTCATGGACCAATGCCGCCCATCTTATCATTCAGGATACGGAAGGAGCAGGGCACATCCTCAAAGATAATAAGATTCCCGTAGTGCTTGATGCAGACGACAATCAGTTGAAGCCTGCCTCCCTTGTGAGTCAGGCTGTTCTTGATTTCCAGGGTGAGGTTGAGCTAAACGGGCGGACATACAGTGTGCAAACCTCGTTTCACGAGTTAAAACGCAATGTCAATGCATACTCAATAAAGCATTATGCAAAGGAGTGCGGCGTTGCTGTGAACCGGATACAGCAGGTAGCCCGGGATTTTACATCCCATGGACGTCGGGTCAGTGTGGATTGCCACGGCGGCACCATGCATACCACCGGTTTTTATACCACTTATGCGGTAAT
Source organism: Candidatus Desulfobulbus rimicarensis (assembly GCA_008633435.1). Lineage (GTDB taxonomy): Bacteria > Desulfobacterota > Desulfobulbia > Desulfobulbales > Desulfobulbaceae > Desulfobulbus_C > Desulfobulbus_C rimicarensis. The sequence goes on from RKSL01000145.1 coordinate 9,915, forward strand.
GATGCTGGGTGCCATGGTCGGTAATCTCAACTATAAGGGCGGCATGAGCGCCGGGGGCGGTTCGTACAAGGATTTTGCAGGTAAACAATATAATCTGTTTGCCTATAAAGGAAAATCTAAAGTCAAGGCCACCCGGATCGACAAGACCAGAATGGCCTATGAGAAAACCAATGAGTACAAAAAAAAGGTTGCCGCCGGTGAAAATCCCTATCCTGCAAAAGACACCTGGTATCCCTTTACCAATGCGCTTGAGAGTGAGGTGATTACTAACAGCGCCAAGGGTTATCCTTACAAACTCGATGTCCTGCTGACCATGAACGCTAACTTCATGTATGGTACCAGCGGCGGCCAAAATCACCTTGAAAAGCTGATCAAGGATCCCAAAAAAGCTGTTCCCCTGTTTATTGCCGTGGATCCATTTATTAATGAGACATCGAAATACGCAGATTATATCATTCCCGATTCGGTGTTATATGAAACCTGGGGAGTGGTTCATGCCTGGGCAGGATACCAGACTAAAATCACGGGATTGCGTTTTCCTGTCATTAAACCCCGACAGGCGAGCTTTAAGAATGGACAACCTGTTGAAATGCTCAGTTTTGCTATTGCCCTCGGCAAACGGTTAAACCTGCCCGGGTTTGGCAAAAACAGTATTAAAGGTAATGACGGAACATGGCATTCCCTTGACACACCCGAAGATATTTATCTGCGGGTCTTTGAAAATATTGCCATGGACGGCAGTCCGGTGCCGGATGCAACCGATGAGGACATCCAGCTCAGCGGTATTGAGCAGTTTGTTCCTGCACTGAAAAAGATATGTGGCCAAAATTGGCGCAAGACGGCCTATGTCATGACCAGGGGTGGCAGGTTTGAGGGGAAGGAGAAGAGTTACAAAGGAAATGTTATTTCCCACAGCTATAAAAAACCTGTGCAGATATATAATGAAATCGTAGGTACCACCAAGAACTCTCTAACCGGGAGGACGCATAGCGGAACGGTAAAATATTTTACCCAGCAAACGGTGAAAGGAACACCATACAGTAAGCTATATCCTCAAAAGGAATATCCTTTGACCGCATTTGCCTTCAAATCCAATGTGCTTGCCACCCCGGATACGGCCAGCTCCCGGCTCAAGGAAATTCAGTATACGACCTACGTGGATATCAATCCAGGAACTGCTGAAACATTTGGCTTGCGTCATGGCGATTTGGTCAAAGTTTCCTCCGCGCAGGGGGAGACAACAGGGTACCTGCGATTACGGCACGGAGTCCATCCGGATACGGTGGGGATCGAACATGGTGCGGGACGGCGCGGCGAAGGGGCTGTAGATGTAGAGATCAACGGTACCGTATATAAAGGGCTGATATCCCGAAGAACAGGTGTGTTTGCTAATAAGATCGGCCTGAAGGATCCCGATCGACAACAAGCACTGAGTACCGATTTTGTCTGCGGTTCCAACACCCGGCAGGCAATTCCGGTGATGATCACCAAACTTGGTTGATTCGAGGGCAATCAAAGATGCCAGCGCTGTCTATAGTTTCAACGGGGCTGGTAATCTTTATATATTCCTCTATGGAGAAACCAACATGGCTTGACTCTAATCTTCAGCCATGCTGGTTTCTCGCCAAGTCGCAGCACCGACAATAATACAGCCGAACCTCGAATATAAAAATTTGAAACAATTTCAATGACATAATAGTCAAAACAGAAAATCCACAAGTGAGTGCCTGGCCAGAAATGGCCATTTCGTTCAAAATCAGGTAAGCGCAGACTCCGAGGACTACGAAAGAAATAAGCTCAGGCATATACATGATATCGGAGTCTACGCTTCCCTCCGAGCATTATTTTTTGAGCATGACGCAGAGTTTGGGCGAAATGGCCATTTCTAAACAGGCACAAGTTAACACGCCCAGTGACCGGATCCTATAGGTCAAGGGTGCCTTGAAAAATTAGAATTTTCGTTCGAGGTCAGGTAAGCGACCATCGGGAGACTCCGAGGAACTGGAAAATTAAAAAGCGCAGCATATAACTCATATGTGAGCATTTTTCATTTTCCTGTGACGCAGAGATCGGGCGAGATAAGCGAGGTTACGAGACTTCGGAAGGCAATTGACAAATTTGATGCCTACACTTAATATATGAGTAAATGATCAGATAATAAAATACGAGAAGGTAATATGGCCACACTAGAAGACCAATGCCAATGTCGTTGTATTCATGAAGACAGAATTACTCATGCAATCGAAAGAGCACTTGATGACCGGGAAAACCAGGCGTTGGCAGCACTGTTTAAAGCCATGGGCGATCCCAACCGGTTACGGATTTTATGGGCGTTGCAACATGAGGAAATGTGCGTCTGTGATCTGGCAAAATTTATCGGCGTGACCGAGTCTGCCGTGAGCCATCAACTCCGCCAGCTCAGGCAACTGCACCTGGTGGCTAATCGTCGCGAAGGCCCTGTTTTATATTACCGGCTCGATGATGACCATATAAGCCAACTCATCGGGCTTGCACTCACCCATCTTCGAGAAGAAAGCTAAGGGGTTCATTATGATGCACTACATTGCCAGCTCGCTTCTGGCCTCCTGGGAATTGCTGCTTGAGTCCTCTGTGTTTATCCTGTTTGGCCTGCTGGTTGGCGGGTTACTGAAGATGTTTCTTTCTCCTGCATATGTTGCCAACCATCTGGGCACGGGCAGGTTCAGCTCGGTTATCAAGGCGGCGTTACTCGGCATCCCTATTCCGCTCTGCTCCTGCGGGGTATTACCGGCAGCAGCTTCACTCAAAAAACAGGGCGCCAATAACGGCGCGACCACAGCGTTTCTGATTTCCACACCTGAGTCCGGAGTTGATTCCATTTCTATTTCCTGGGCTCTGCTTGATCCTATCCTGACCATTGCCCGTCCGGTTTCAGCCTTTATTTCTGCTCTGGTTGCCGGTTCGCTGGAAAACTTTTTCCATCCCCCGGAGCCCGACAAACCCATTCAGGCCGACCTCAGCTGCCCGATAGATAACTGTTGCAACGGAGAAGATTGTCCCCCGGAAGAACACCGCCGTCACCACAGCCTGACCAATAAGATCGTGACCGGTATTCGATACGGAGCCACCGACCTTTGGAGCGACCTGGCTGGCTGGTTTTTTGCCGGTCTGCTGATGGCCGGAATCATCACAGCACTTGTTCCAGACACCCTGATCAGCCAGCATCTTGGCGGCGGGTTGTCCTCCATGCTGCTCATGCTGGCTTTTGGCATTCCACTCTATATTTGCGCCACAGCATCTACGCCCATTGCGGCCGCTTTTATCATGAAAGGGGTCAGCCCCGGAACTGCCCTGGTTTTTCTACTGGTGGGGCCGGCAACAAATATCACCTCGCTTTCCGTGCTGATTGGCCTGCTCGGCAAACGTGCAACCACCGTATACTTACTTACCATTGCCCTGGTCAGTATTGCCTGTGGTCTGGCTGTTGATGCCGTGTATGTGCAGCTTGGCATTTCAGCCGTTGCCGTTGTCGGACAGTCAACCGAGGTACTCCCCTACCCGCTTATGCTTGGCGCGACTCTTCTTTTGTTGACACTTTCCATCGGCCCGTTGAAAAACATCATTCTTGGCTGGATGGGTAAAGGGGATGGCTGCGGCTGTGGTGACACTTCCTGTGGCAGCAGTCATGCCCATAGCCACCATGAGGGCCACCATGAGCCAGTTCCAGAAACTGATTGTGGCTGCGGTGGGGCCTGTGCAACAAAAAATACTGTCCCTCTGCAACCGTTGACAGATATTACGACTCAACCAGAGAAAAAACGAGAGCCTTTGTGAAGGTCTCTTGAAAAACACCAGGTTCTTGCACCAATTCAAGCCACCTTGACAATCAGGCTCAGCCCTCCATAACATAACCGTTTACCACCCTGCAACTCATCGGTATCCTTCCCTGCGTCACGGGCGTATTCTCCAGCATCGCCGCAGAGATGCGTCCAGTTGCTTTTGTCCGCTTTCGCTTCACTCAAGCAGACCTACCAGGCTTGCCCCCTCTTCCACTCGTTACCACAAGGATATCGATCCGCAATGGTACTCTGTCGTCTGACGGGCTTTGCTCCGCACGCCTATCAGCCGCCAGCCTACCATTGCTCCCTGCCGGCTTGTTGGTCAAAAACCTCCAGCAAGACGCAAGCCAAAGCCGTGGATGCGGTAGTCGGGCGAGAACGCATAGCGGATAGCAGAACGCAGGAGACGCGCATCGCCGAGCCAGCAGCCGCCACGGAGCACCCGCCGGCTGTCTTGTTCTTCATCTTTTGGAATACTTTTTCCTGAATAATCCCCCTGATACACATCCTCACACCATTCCCAAACATTGCCATGCATTTGAAAAAGCCCCAGGGAATTGGGTGAAAACTTCAAAACCGGTACGGTCTTGTTCCGGTAGACACCTTTTTTTTCAGTCTCTTTATAAGGGTAATTGCCGTCAAAATTGGCTTGATCAGTGGTGATGGTTTCACCGCAGTTAAAAGGCGTGGTCGTTCCTGCCCGACAGGCATACTCCCATTGTTCCTCTGTGGGCAGTCTAAGCCAGTCTACCTGCAATAGTTGATTTATCTTCTTAATGAATTGCTTACAGTCAGACCATGATACAGTTTCAACCGGATGTTGCAAATTATCATCAAAGCCACTTGGATTATCGCCCATAACTGTTTTCCAGAGTTCCTGGGTACACGGAGTATCGGCCAGCCAGAAACCTTCTTCAATGAAGACCATATGCTGTTTTTCGTCATCAACTCTTTCGGGTTCATTTTCAGGGGAACCCATTAAAAATTCACCTTCAGGAATCCAACGCATTATCTGGCGAACGCCCTTGATTTCAAACGCCTGCCAATATCCGCAGGCGTCCTCACCCCATGCACTTGCCCACAACGCCGGATAGTTTTCTGGCGGTTTTTCAGTACGCATGACAACACCTGCCTGCAAAAAAAGAGCAACCCGGCAGCAGGCTTTCAGCTCTTCGTCCCCACCCTCCGGGGAGGAACAGAATGGACAGGATTTCTTCGTTACATCTTAAACTATTGTCCAAATTTGTATGCCTACTAACGCGCTGCGGGTCTTGGTTTTGTTGCTGATCATCAGACAAACAATCAACAGACAGGAACCACCACTGGTTTATTGACCCTCCCGCACATTCAACTCTACTGTGAATTCGTTTCAATAAAGCTCCAGCAAGACGCAAGCCAATGTTGTGGTTGCGGTTGTCGGGCGAGTTCGCATTGCGGTTAGCAGAACGCAGGTTACGCGCATTGTTGATCCAGCTGCCGCCACGGAGCACCCGCTGGCTGTTTAGTTGTGGTGAACCTTGACAGAGAATAACAAACTCAGGCATCAACTGTCCCCATTTTTTTTAACTGTTTTTTTCTAAACTGATTTTCATTGGCCGGAAGCAGGATGGCCCTGGCTGAAGCATAAGCATTTTGTAGTCCAATACTGTTAATCTCCCCAAGCTGCCACAGATCTTCCCACTTCTTCCATGCCATGAGATACCGCCGTTTTCGACGTGACGATGCCTGCAATTTAAAAGGGCGAATAAGGATTCCACAAAACAACAAAGCCTCTTTCGTTTTTTGTATCACAGGTGGTTTGATGGTTAATCGTAATTCTCGATCAAGTTTTTCCTCTAATTCCTCAAGCATTTCCAACAAATGTCGTTTGCTATCTGCCCAGAATAAGAAATCATCCATATAACGACAATGTGCTTTTATTCCTGTCTGCGCCAAACTCCAGCGGTCAATAGAATTCAAGTAGTGGTTAGCAAAATGTTGTGAGGTGAGAGAACCTATGGGGAGCCCTTTTTCTCTACCTTCAATATCCCCTTCAACATAAGCATCAATAACAGCCGACAGTAGACCTAGCCCATCTCCTCTGAAACGGGTTCCAAGTTGTTGTTTTAATACCTCATGATCAATTGTTGGGAAGTAGTGTCTGATATCGACATGCATAACCCATTTAAAGCGTCGCGATTGTTTTTGAGCATAATAAATCGCTTTATGGACACCTTTGTTTGGACGGCAGGCAAATACAGAGGATAACAGGATTCGCTCAAAAACAGGTTCCAACAATAAAATGATAGCATGGTGAGCAATACGGTCTATAAACGGTGCAGCATGAATTATTCGTCTTTTGGGATCATGGATTTCAAAACTATGAAAATGCCCAACAGGGAGTTTACCAAGCCTCAGCGCATGGCTAACAAGACCGATAGTTTTTTCAGGACTCTGCAATGCCGCCTGTACTGTAGAATGTTGCATTTTTCCTTTGGCAGCACAATGAAAGGCATGGGACACATTTTTCCAATCCGCTATCTGGTCGCATAAAATAGTTAATGTTTTAGCCACGATACACTCCAATTCCGACCTTACAAGAACCCACCTGGATATTTAATCGCCTTTACCCTGATCTTCATCCGCTATCATTTCTAGTAACCGAGCAGCGTAAACCTTCAAACGTTTCCCCCCTATTCCTTTTAGCTGAGACATGGTTTTAAGATTTATACTTTGCAATTGAGCAATTTTTGCCAATTGATCATTGGTAAATATCGCATAAGGGGCGACATCATAATCACTTGCAATCTGGTTTCTGAACTCCCTTAAACGGGCAAAAACAGAAAAATGTTCCGGATCAAGTTCAGCCTGATAATCAATCCTTGCTTTTTTCCTGGATGAACTCTGATTATGCATGAAATGATTTCCATTTTTTTCATCAAGAGTTACCACACAAATACTCCAGAAACTGTTTAGGCCTTCTGCCACAAACTGCCGATCAATACTATGGATGGAATTGCTTTGTAAAAATTGATTGAGCTGCTGTGTTTGTCTTTCCGCGTCAATAGCCGGTATATGAAAAAATGTGTATTTCATTTTGTGAAAATTCCTTTTAATTTCGTCGCGATGGAAGTCTGCCGTCTGACTGGCGTTTGCTACGCACGCCTATCAGCCGTCAGCCCCCCATCGCTTATGCCTGCCTGTGGGTCAAAACCTCCAGCAAGACGCAAGCCAATGTCGTGGATGCGGTAGTCGGGCGAGTACGCATAGCGGTAAGCAGAACGCAGGTTACGCGCAAAGTTGAACCAGCTGCCGCCACGGAGCACCCGCTGGCCGCCTTCAAGCCCCCCCCGGGGATTCTCTATTGCCTCTTTCGGGTAACTGCTTTTAAAATCACTACACCATTCATAAACATTACCAGACATACTGCGTAAACCAAAAGTATTTTGGGGAAGCGTACTTTCCTGTTGTAATGAAACTGAGTCATTTGCCTTACTCTCATCAAAGTTATCCCCCCACCAGTACGCTGTTGTTGTTCCGGCCCGGCATGCATATTCCCACTGGGCCTCTGTGGGCAACTCTGGTTTAAAATCCGGCACTAACGCTTGTAATTTCTTTATAAAACGCTGACAATCGTCCCAACTTACATTATTCACCGGCAGCCTGCGCTCTTTCGGCTTACCCGGATTATTACCCATAATGGCTTGCCATTGCTCCTGTGTCACACTGGTTTCCGACAACCAGAACCCTTGGGTTAAGGTTACCCGATGTTGTGTTTCGTTAGCATAACGGCCTTTTTCATTTTCCGGAGAACCCATCATAAAGGAACCGGGAGGTATCCAGCGCAGGGCAAACTCAACACCTTTTACGGGCAACTGCGCCCATAAACCATACGCATCAACACCATACTCACCTGCCCAGTTCCATGCGTTGTGGATACCCTGCCATGATGCGGGCTGCTCATGGCTGGTTGCCGGCAACAGTTGCAGTTCTGTTCCATCGGCGTGTGCTGCGTGCAGGCCCGATGCATCCTGCCAGCACCGTTCTGCCCATTGTGGCTTTCGCATACTGGCAAGCTGGTAGCGTACACCTTGATCTGTAATGTGGATTGTGTCCAACAGAGGCAGGGAATCTTGTATAATCCGGTTTGTTTCCTCGCAGTACGCCTGATTACCAAGAGCCAGCAATTTTTGCGCGGGGTGTAACGCCCCGGTTGCAGGTACGAGTTGTAAATGATTACTTTGCTGTCTGATAACAGCAAAGTGCTTGTCTGTTGAGTGCAGCCCTTTGTCCCCCAAAGGCAGGGACAGCCCCCTCATTTTTGCCTCTTCCTGGGCAACACGCAGAACGTTTCTCCACTCTTTGAGTGCAGGTTTTTGTGCCAGCACTTCAAGATCCGGCAGTATGCTGCGTAACAGGGAGAGATGTACATCTCTGCCCCGCTGTAACTCATGAAGACTTTGCGAGACAGCTGCCAGATTTTCTATGTGGGGATAGTCTGTTAACTTTGGCTCCTCTGATCCGCTGTACAACTGGCCTAAGAGTTGTTCCATTTCCATGGCAATATGGCTTCGGCTGTGTTGCCAACGCCTGCAGGCTCTTTCGACGATGGCATTGATTACTCTTTGTTGTTCATCTTCTGCCCTGTTTGGGAGCAAACGACTTGTGTGCTCATGCCATAACCACTGCGAGTCTTTGTGAATTTTCGGATGATTAAAAGCCAGCAACTCTGTATGAAGTGTTGCATCTGGAGTTTCTTCACGCAGATAGCGAAGCTGTGTTTCGGTAATCAACCAGCTTCTCTGTATGGCCTGAACGATCAGGTCTACAGTTGCTGGCGGTTGCGATGGTGCAGGCGATAACATCATTGCAGCAAACGGCGGGTTTTCAATGGGACAAACACTATAGAGTTGACACGGATACCTCTTCTGTTGTCGGGCAAAATGGCGTTGCCAGTCCGGAGCAATCCTCCCGCTATGCAACGCACCAAATGCGCCGATATAGACAACCAGGGCTCCTGATTCTAATTGACTGATATGGCAGGGAGTGCGCTCTGTAAGTCTTGTAAAACTGCCGTTTATCCCTGTAGGTAAATAATAGCCCACAAGATTTTGTCTGCCTGCAAGTTTTTCCACACCCTGCCATATCTCACGCATATCATCCCACACAGGACGCAGCTCTTCTGTACGTTCCATCACAATGCAAATGGGTGTATTAAAACCATATCTTTTTTGCTTGGGCAGCTTATCCGCTGGTTTATTTTGTGCCAGATGTTTGATGCTCTGGTCAAGATCTGTTTTCTTTGAACGAATTGGCTGTTTTAAGGTGACATCGAATAAATTTTGCCATTCACCTCTGCGTTTTAGAGACAGGTAAGGGAGGGGGGTTGTTTTCTTCGCTGGTAACTCTTTAGGCTGTAATGGCTGAAGATCATCTTCAGCTTCTGTATCAATTGAATTGGGTATGGGTTCTGAAAAGTTGATATACCAAAAACGGTTCTTTACTGACAGCTGTTGTACAGGCTTCTCCTGGTGTTCTTTCGTCTTGTTTTGCCCTGAAGCTTCAGCATCTTCCGGGATTTCTGCTTTTGGTTCCGACTGTTTGCAGGCAAATCCCAGACACGCTGCCACATCATTTTTAACTGCTGACGATACAGGGGCTTTGTTATCATCCCCTAGTGCATAAAGGGTTTTTAACAGGTCGGCACGAGAGAGATTGTTCATTGTATTTCTGCGTTGCTTTTGTAGAAGTAACTGCTCAGTTTGTCCAACCACTGCTTTTGCAGTTCTGTCGTGTCTTGCAATGATAAATTTCCTGCTCCTTCCCTGTCGCTAATTGCGACCAGGGCAGCAATTAAATCAAGAAACTCGGCCAACCCTGTTTTAATAGAGCCTTTGCAGTTGTTACGGTCTTTAATTATCTGTCCGGCGGCAAGTTTGAGCACTTCTTCCTCCATTGAGGGATGGTGCGTTTTACCAATGCTAATAAAATACTCTTCTAAATCTTCCGGCAATTGCAGCTCCAGCACCACGCATCGGCGTAACAGCGCAGAGGGAAGTTGCCTTGTGCCGTTACTCGTCAACACGATAAGCGGGTCTACTGTTGTACATTTTACGGTTTTGCCCAGCGGCGGCACCTGGAAACTACGGTTTCCCAATACCTCAAGCAATCCATTTGCCAGGCTGATGTCTGCTTTGTCAATTTCATCAATAAGTAACACGACCCCCTGCTCAATGGCTGTTTCAGATCTATTTTGGGGATGATACATTTTAGGCGGGACAAAATTATGTGTGGATTTCTGTGTACTTGCTGATGCCCAATCTATGGCCCACCAGAGTGAACCTGCCCCGATGTAATGTTCTATCTCACTTACCCGTTGAGCGTATTTTTTATCAAGTGCTGCCATTTGTGCATCTGCCAGGCGCTGGGTGTAATCGATTGACCATAAAAGCTGGCTCACTTCGGTTTCTGCCTGTATGACTTCTGACAGAAAGACTCGATTGAGCAGTTTTGCGGCCGCATGTGCCAGTTGGGATTTCCCTGTTCCGGGCACACCCTGAATGAGCAGGGGACGTTTTGAGGCAACAGCAGAAATAATGGCATACACGGCCTCTTTATGCCAATGATGTGCTGTTGCTTTCCAGGAACCTATTTCTTTAAGGTGATCCTGTTTGCCGATTCTTTTAAGACATTCTTCATAGTTCATTTATACGACCCCTGTACTTTGCAACAGAGTTATCGCTTTAATGACTTTCTCTGTTAATCCCCAGGTACTGTTTGTTCTTGCGATTGCAGAAAGCGATTTTTCCAGCCAATTTGTACTGTCTGGAGGTATCTTCCCTGTTGCCTGCAGTTGTTC